>DAOUGD010000175.1:0-3636 GCA_034429475.1 Anaerolineae bacterium | reverse complement strand
CTGCTCATCAACGAAGGCTATATGATCGATCATTTCATCTCCGCCGGGCAGCTATTCGCGGGCGTTGAGGCGCTGGTGTTGGGCAACCCGCCGCCGGCGGTGAGCGCGGGCTGGTCGGTGCGGGTCATCGGGTGGGGACTGCTGGTCCTCGTGCTGGCGCTGTGTACGTTGCACGCCTGGAACATTTCCCGTCTGCGCGGCTGGCGCGAGCGCGCCCGGCAGTGGTCGCCGCTCAAGCGCGCGTGGGACGTGGCGATCAGCTTCATCATCCCCACCGTAATCCTGATCGTGGTTTTCACCCAGATCAAAGCCTTCTGGGGCGACCGCTTCAATCTGACCTACCAACTCCGCGTGATGGCCCGCACCCTGACCGACATCAGCATCCTGATGCTCGTCGGCAGCGTGCCGGACTACGCGCAAGGGCTGGTCAAGCTGTTCTGGGCGTTACAAAAAAATGCCCACTAAAGAGGTTTATTTCGAGTTTAGACAAAGGTATCGTCCCCGATGAGCTATCGGGGTGAAAAACGATACATTTGCATACGCCTTACTACTGGCGCTGTGCGGCGAGTGCCCACGCCGACCTGGGCTACAGTCCCCACGTCCCCAACACGGGCAGGATATTGTACGCCGTCAGGTCAAGCTGCAACGGCGTGACCGACACGTACCCCTCCATCAACGCACCGACGTCCGTTCCTTTTTCGGGGATGCCGGTCGGGGCGTCGCCGCCGATCCAGTAGTAGGGCTTGTGACGCGGGTCTTCGCGGCTATCCAGGCGGCTGCGGTAAACGCGCGTGCCCTGCCGGGTGATGCGAATGCCCTTTATCTGATCCTGGGGCAGGTAGGGAATGTTGACATTCAGCAACACGTCCGGCGGCAACACCTCATTGCTAAGAAGCGCCTGGACGATTTGCCGGGCAATCGTGGCGGCGGGGAGATAGTCAATCAGCCCCAGGTGATTCTCCGGCGAATCCAGCGAAACGGCTACGCCCGGTATCCCCCCGATGACAGCTTCCATCGCTGCCGTCACCGTGCCAGAATAGGTCACGTCGTGGCCGACGTTGGCATTCGGATTAATCCCTGATACCACCAAATCCACTTTTTCCGGCAATAGCCCCAACAGGGCCAGCGAAACGCAATCCGAAGGCGCGCCATCGCTGGTGAGCGCGGTCGTGCCATCGTTCAGGATCACTTCCTTGACCCGCAGCGGGCGATCCAGCGTCTTGACGTGGCCGGAAGCCGACCAGTTGTGGTCAGGGGCCAGGATGCTGACCTTCCCCAGGTCGCGCATCGCCTGCGCCAGGGCGAGCAGTCCCGGCGCCATAATCCCATCATCGTTAGTGACTAGAATGTGCATACTTCTCCTTCAACCCGACTCGATTTTCACGCATTTGAGCGTTTTTGAATTCATGATACCCCCCTCAAGTTAACCCCAGATATACGCGCGGTTAACGTCCTGTTAAATCTCGCCTTAAACAAACGCTTGCTTTCTCTTAACCAAACGTTAACAAGCCGTTGAAACGCCCTTAACCTGAGCGTGGTACGATGCAGGTGAATCGAAAAACTACACTCAGGAGGAGTTGAAATGCGTCGTATAGGATTAGTAGGTCTCGTTTTAGTCGCTATGTTAGTGACCGCGTGTGGCGGCAGCACGCCAACCACCGCCCCCACGGCCGCCCCCACGCAGGCCGTGGCCGCAACTAAGGCGCCAGAGCCGACGAAGGCCCCAGAAGCCACCAAGGCCGCGGACCCGACCAAGGCCCCGGAAGCCACCGTCGTCCCGGCCGATGACAATCACATCAGCGTGGCCGGCTCGACAACGGTGCAGCCGTTGGCGGAGAAGCTGGCGGAAGTGTTCGTGGCGGCCAACCCGGACGTGAAGATTGACGTGGCGGGCGGCGGGTCGAGCGCGGGCGTCAAGGCGGCCGGCGATGGCACGGCCCAGATCGGCACGGCGTCGCGCGAGGTGAAGGCCGAAGAACTGACCACCTACCCCGACCTGGTGATCTTCGAGATCGCGCGGGATGGCATCGCGGTGGTCGTCCACCCCGAAGTACCCGTGGACACGCTGACGAAAGAACAGGTCCAACTCATCTTTGCAGGGCAGATTACCAACTGGAGCGAAGTGGGCGGCGACAATCAGCCGATCACAGTCGTTTCCCGTGAAGAAGGCTCCGGCACCCGCACCGCCTTTGAGGAGATGGTGATGGGCAAAGACTTGAAGATTACCGACAAAGCCATCTTCCAGGACTCCAACGGCAAGGTGCGCACGACCGTTGCCAGCACCCCCAACTCCATCGCGTACCTGTCCTTCGGGTATCTGGATGACTCTATTGTGGCCGTAATGGTTGACGATGTAGAAGCCACCGAAGCGAACGCGCTGAACGGCGCGTACCCCATCGTCCGCCCGCTGAATATGGTCACGAAGGGCGAGCCGACCGGCGTAGTCAAAGCCTGGTTGGACTGGATTCTGGGCGCCGAGGGGCAGGCCATTGTGAAGGACCAGGGCTATCTGGCGGTCAAGTAGGAGTTAGGAGTGAGGAATTAGGAGTGAGGAGTGAGGGGTGAGGAGTCGGGTGAGCGGATTTCCTCACTCCTCACTCCTAACTCGCAACTCCTCACTCGCAAGCGAGGCAGTATGAAACTGACTTAGGCATGTGGATTAAATAACTTGTGCATTTGTCTCGCCCAGAGGGACCGCGCGATAGTTCCACTTGGGCAAGTATTCGTCAAACACAATGCGCATAGTCTGCTTGAAATCGGCGGTGACTTTACGCCCGGTGGTGTACTCTTTGTCGATAATCTGCACGAAGGCGTGCAGCCCCGTCGTGGTCGCGGCGTTGGCCATCAACTCTTGGGCCAGTTCCCGACTCATAAAAATCACCCCTTGGCAGGCGCGGGTGATGTGGGGAAAGAGACGGTGTTCGATGGGATTGTATTTGGAGCAGTAGAAGGGATAGTGAGCGATGCGAATCGTGCTCCCCAGTTCGTCGGCGAGCGCCTGCACATCTTGTTTGGACAAGAGGCTGCGGGCGGCATTGCTGCCGCCGCCACCACACAACAGGTGCAGCGCGGTCGCGGTCGGGTATTGCCGCCACCCGTAGATGTACCACCACAGGCGGAGGCTGTCGCAGGCGAATTCGCTGGTATCGTGACTGGTGCCCAAGTGAATATCCCCCACATTGCGCTGCACATCATAGAGACTGTGCGGAATAATGCCCCTCCACATAGCTGGGAAAATCATGATCATAAGTGTGCAATTCTGTGAAGGTATACAGGTAGCCTTCCCGATAGAGATTGTCCAGGAACTCCTTCCTGGTGGTGGTTAATTAGTAAGTGATGGCCCTGTCGGGCCGACATGGTAGGGCAATCGCATTTGGGGAGAGGGGGTAGAATGAGGCCAAAACTGGAGGAAGCCCCTGATGACGACGATAGCCCCGGTGAGCACGTCCGCCGATCTCAAGACACATTTTGCCGATTTGGCGGATCCCCGCGACGGGAATGTGCAGTTAGGCGTTTCCAGAGAAATAATCATCCCACCACCGCTGTTGGGAGGGGGGTGATTTTCACGAACCATTTGCCTAAGTCTGGCAAACGTTCCAAGCGTTTTTCTAGCTCCGTCATGGCTTTCTTCGTCAA
>DAOUGD010000174.1:0-1699 GCA_034429475.1 Anaerolineae bacterium | reverse complement strand
CCTACGACTACGTCTCGGTCAATCAAGACGGCCTGCTGGGGCAGTATCGCATCACCGCCGTGGGCGGCGAAAACTATCAGGCCGCGCTCACCCTCTGCTACAGCGACGCCGACCTCCCCATCGCCGGCATTCACCCATCGGCGGAGCCGAACCTGCACGTCTACCGCTACGCCGGCGCTCCGGCCTGGGTGGAGTATTCTGAGGTGGACACCGTCAACAACACCATCACGGCGCACGACGTCGTCACGTTTGGGGTGTTCGGCCTGGGAATCACGGCGGAGCACCCCTCCGCCCTCGCCGTGCGCGCTGAGGTCGCGCACGGCGGCTTATGGGGCCTCCGCATCGTCAGTGCCTGGGCTGTCGGCAGCCTGCTATTCCGACGCCGCCAAGCCGCATAACCCCCGCTAGCCCTCCACCCTCAACGGCGGCGACTCTGAAAAGTCGCCGCCGTATGTTCGTCTCAGAAGCTAACATGGGCAAATTGCCAATCACGTACGCACTGTTTAAAAATACGCCTCATACCCCGCAATCTGCAAGGCATCCCGCATCATCTGCAATTCCTTGCGCAGTCCCTCGTTCACCGGGACGCCCTGCGCGCGCACGCGCTTCTCGTTTTCAAATTCCTTCTCGCCGGCCACGTAGATGCGTTCCTGGCCGGGGAGCTTTGGCGTGGCTTGCAGGTCGCGCATGATGCGCCCGGTGATCAATTTGGATGCTTCCAACGGGATGAAGTGCTCGATGTCCAGCGCCAGGAAGAAATGGCCGACCATGAAGGGCCGCTTCGAGCCGTCCGGCGCGACGCCGAACAGGTCTTTGAGGAACGCACCCTCCGACAGCGACGCCGAGAGGATTTCCACCATCGTCGCCAGGCCGTACCCCTTGTACCCGGCAAACGCCTCGCCCGCGCCGCCCAACGGCAGCAGCGACGCCTTATCTTTGGTCATGTCCACCAGGATTTGCGGCGCGTCGGTCATGTCCTCGCCTGTGTCGCTGATGACCCAACCGGCCGGCACCGGCTTCCCGGCGCGCGCCGCCACTTCGACTTTGCCGCGCTGGCAGATGGATGTGGCGCCGTCGAAGCAGAAGGGGTACGCCATATCCGAGGGCGCCGCAAAGGCGATGGGGTTGGTGCCCAGCATCGGCTCCGCGCCGAAGGTGGGCGCAATCGAGGGCCGGGCGTTCGTCACCGTCAGTCCCATCATCCCCTCTTTCGCCGCCATCAGCGGATAGTAGCCCGCAATGCCGAAGTGCGTGGTGTTGCGCACCGTCACCGCCCCCAGCCCGTACTGCTTCGCCTTCTGCATCGCCAGCGTCATCGCGCGGAACGCCGTCGGATGCCCCATCCCGTGATGACCGTCAATCAACGCCGTCGTCTCCGTCTCCTTCACGATTTCCATCTTGGCGGTAGGGAACTGCACGCCGGCCTGGATGCGGTCGTAGTAATACTTGAGCCGCCCGATCCCGTGCGATTCAATGCCGCGCAAATCCGACGCGATCAGCACGTCCGCGCAAATCCGCGCGTCCTCGTCCGACACCCCCTGCGCCACAAACGCCTCAATCATAAACTTGTACAGCACGTCTACCGGTACATACACAACGTCAGCCATAACATCCTCCTTTGCCAAAAGCCGCTCAAGCGGCAGATTAAAAGAAGATTTTGGTGCGGGCGGTAAAATCTTCTTTTAATCTGCCGCTTGAG
>DAOUGD010000173.1:0-3588 GCA_034429475.1 Anaerolineae bacterium | reverse complement strand
CCTACGACTACGTCTCGGTCAATCAAGACGGCCTGCTGGGGCAGTATCGCATCACCGCCGTGGGCGGCGAAAACTATCAGGCCGCGCTCACCCTCTGCTACAGCGACGCCGACCTCCCCATCGCCGGCATTGACCCATCGGAGGAGCTGAACCTGCACGTCTACCGCTACGCCAGCGCTCCGGCCTGGGTGGAGTATTCTGAGGTGGACACCGTCAACAACACCATCACGGCGCACGACGTCGTCACGTTTGGGGTGTTCGGCCTGGGCGTCACGGCGGACAAACCCACTGCCCTTGCCCTGCACGGCCTCGGCGCGCACGGCGGCTTATGGGGCCTCCGCATCGTCAGTGCCTGGGCTGTCGGCAGCCTGCTATTCCGACGCCGCCAAGCCGCATAACCCCCGCTAGCCCCCACCCTCAACGGCGGCGACTCTGAAAAGTCGCCGCCGTATGGTTTTTTATCCTATTGACCCACAATTTACGCCCCCTCCCTTCCAAGGGACAATATCCGCAAGTTCGCGTAGTTGAATCACTACTACCAGTGATACTAGATGAAATATCATGCGCCATTTCGCCCCAAATAGGGGAGGTCATTCCTCCCCTGTGATTATCCCAACTTGCGGGTTCTGATGTTTGGAAGGGGGTATTATGGAAGAAACTACATCCTGTAGGTGGAATTCTTAAACAGGTTCTGACGCCTAATCACCTACGCAACAAATAAACAGAACTTCTGTTCTGTACGGTAGAAAAATCTAAACTCAAGTTCTAACGCAAAACAAATAAGCACTAACTATAATATGGCCTGGAAGAAATGTTAATGTGTTATTCAGTACGATTCTATAGGAGTACAAAAATGTCACCGAAATTGAAGTCTATGGTCCCTTTCATATTGCTGACCGCGCTCGCACTGGCGATAACCTCCCCGATCCTGGCCGCCCCCTCTCAGCCAGGGATGCAGGCGGCTGCCACCGTCGCCCCTGCCGCCCAATCCTACCCCTCCGGTCAGCCGTCAGCGGGCTTGAGCGCCACCGACTGGGACCGCATCCAGGCGCAGATAGCCGCCAGCAAGTACTGCCCCTCCGCGGCGGAGAGCGGCGACTACGTCTCAGCGAACCCGGCTCACGGCTGGCAGATCGCCTATGGCACAGACGGTAGCACCACCCTGACCCCGCGCGCCCCGCACGCAGACGCCTGGACGTGGGGCTTGCGGTTGACTGGCTACGGCTACGACACCCTCACGCCGTTGCCCGCCGCCCCCCCCCGGACCGCGGCCGACACCACCCTCACCTACCACTGGGACGCTAACCTGACCGAGTGGTGGCATAACACGCCCACCGGCCTGGAGCAGGGCTTCACCCTGCACACCCGCCCGGCGGGCGGAGGACGCGCGATACCTCTCCGCCTCGAAATGGCCGTGAGCGGCGATTTGACCGCCACGCCGCATGGCGACGCCGTCGCCTTTGTAGACGCCAGCGGCGCGCCGGTCTTCACCTACGCGCAGCTCCACGTCACCGACGCGACCGGCCAAAGCCTGCCGGCGCACTTCGCCCTGGCGCCGCGCGCGCTCTCCATTATCGTCGCCGACGCCCACGCCACCTATCCCCTCACCATTGACCCCTGGGTCCAGCAGGCCTATCTCAAAGCCTCCAATCCGGGAGCAACTAACTACTTTGGCTACTCCGTGGCCGTCTCCGGGAACACCGTAGTGGTAGGAGCATATGGAGAAGACAGCAACGCCACCGGCGTGAACGGAAACGAGGCCAACAGCTCGTTACCTTATGCCGGGGCGGCCTACGTGTTCGTGCGCAGCGGCGCGATCTGGATTCAGCAAGCCTATCTCAAAGCCTCCAACACGGGAGCGTATGACTATTTTGGCTGTGCCGTGGCCGTTTCCGGGGATACGGTGGTGGTGGGGGCGCGGGGTGAAGCCAGCGCCGCCACTGGAGTGGACGGCGACCAGGACGACAACTCGGCGAGCGAAGCCGGGGCGGCCTACGTGTTCGTGCGTAGCGGCGCGACATGGACTCAGCAAGCCTATCTCAAAGCCTCCAATACGGGGGCGGGTGACTGGTTTGGCCGGTCTGTGGGCATCTCGGGAGATACAGTGGTGATAGGGGCGTCTTTAGAAGACAGCAATGCCACCGGGGTAGGCGGTAGCCAGGACGACAACTCGGCGAGCGAAGCCGGAGCGGCCTACGTGTTTGTGCGCAATGATACTACCTGGAGCCAACAGGCCTATCTCAAAGCCTCCAATACGGGGGCGGGTGACTATTTTGGCCGGTCCGCGGCTATCTCCGGGGACACGGTGGTGCTGGGGGCATGGTACGAAGACAGCGCCGCCATCGGGGTGAACGGCAATCAGACTAACGACTTGGCCGGCGAAGCCGGGGCGGCCTACGTGTTTGTGCGCAATGACACTACATGGAGCCAACAAGCCTACCTCAAGGCCTCCAACACGGGAGGAGGGGATTGGTTTGGCATATCTGCGGCTATCTCTGGGGACACAGTAGTGGTAGGGGCAATTAGAGAAGCCAGCGCCGCCACCGGGGTGAACGGCGACCAGGCCGACAACTCAAGCAGCTACGCCGGGGCGGCCTACGTGTTTGTGCGCACCGGCGCGGTCTGGACTCAGCAAGCCTATCTCAAAGCCTCCAACACGGGGACAGGTGACTCGTTCGGCTATACCGTGGCCATCTCCGAAGATACAGTGGTGGTGGGGGCGTCTTCGGAAGACAGTAACGCCACCGGCGTAGACGGTGACCAGGATGATAACACAGCCAGCGCTGCCGGGGCGGCCTATGTATTTGCGCGCAGTGGCACAACCTGGAATCAGCAAGCCTATCTCAAAGCCTCCAACACGGAGGCAGACGACTCGTTTGGCTGTGCCGTGGCGGTCTCTGGGGATACGGTGGTGGGGGGAGCATCTGCAGAAGACAGCAACGCCACCGGCGTGAACGGCAACCAGGCCGATAACACGATCAGTAATTCGGGGGCGGTTTACGTGTTCACGCGGCCTGACCTGGCTATCACCAAGACCGTCGTTCCAGCCAGCACAACCCCGGGTCAGGCCATTACTTACACACTCGTCTTCTCTAACGTGAGCGAGGGGATCGCAACCGGTGTGGTCATCACCGATAGCTTCCCCCTCAGCGTCACCGCCACCAGCGTCGTCAGTAGCGGCGTGCCGCTTACCCCACAAGCTGGCACCCGCTACGTATGGACAGTCGCCGATCTCGCCCCCGGCGTGAGCGGCGTCATTACCATCACCGGTGTGCTCAGCGCCCCACTCCCCACCGGTATCTTCACCAACACCGCCAGCATCACCGCCACCGGAGACAACAACGCCGCCAACAACGTCAGTAGCGCCGGTGTCACCGTGCTCAACGTCGCGCCAGTGCTCGCCGCCATCGGCGACCAGACGGTGGACGAAGGTAGTCTGCTCAGCTTCACGGCCACTGCTACCGATGCCAACGTCCCACCACAGACGCTCACCTTCAGCCTGGACGCCGGCTCGATGGGCACCCTCACCCCCGCCGGCGGCTTCTCCTGGACGCCCACCGAAGCGCAGGGACCCGGTGAGTACACCGC
>DAOUGD010000172.1:0-17921 GCA_034429475.1 Anaerolineae bacterium | reverse complement strand
GGGGGGAGGGGGAGAAGAAGTGGCTTCTTGTCTCCCCCTCTCCTTGTCTCCCCCTCTCCTTGTCTCCTTGTCCCCCCCTCTCCCCCTCAGTCTTTCTGCGATTACCGGCTCCAACGCGCTCTTGATGAGTTCATTCACCAACTCCGGGCGGGTGTAGTACGAGCCGGTGGTCTTGCGTTCTGCGCCTTTGACGAAGGCGAAGGTCAGGCGGCGGTCGCGCGTCTCGATGACGGGATGATAGTCCAGCAGGCTCTCGTAGACGCTGCCGAGTTCCTCCACGTCGAGCGCGGCGTAATTGACGCGGCGCAGGATACGCTCATCGCGGTAGAGCGAGAGATGCCGCAGCGCGCGCAGCAGCTCGTAGTTGGCGAGCGCGGCCCCCTCCAAATCCGGCAGCGCGTCCGGCCCGAAGAGATCGCCGTCCAGCGCCGCCATCCCCAACCGCGCCGCGATGTCGCTCTCGGCGTACAGACGGAAGGTCTGCTTCAGGCCCTCCCACAGATCGCCGTGTTCGTCGCGCGCCAGATACCCCTCCGCCTGATCGCGCAAGCGCGTCACGCCGTAATAGCGCCGGTAAATGTCGGCCTGCGCCGCCGTCTCCGGCCCCACCAGCCCGCGCTCCTCGGACACCATCAAGAACAGCAAGCGATAGACCAGCCGCAGCAATTGGCGGTAGTAGGCGGGCGCCGGCAACTCGCTTTTGAGCCGCGCGCGCAGCGCCTCACTGCCGCGCTGCGCCAGGAAACCGTTCCCCAGGATGAGCAGGGCTTGCTCGACGCCGTCACGCAGCCGCTCGCGCACCCGTCCACCCTGATCCAATGCCTGTTGATAGTAACGTTCCAGCCAGCACTCCGGCGCGTCCGCCGCCGTGCGCGGCAGATGGGAACGATGCAGCAGCCGGTAGAGCAAGGTGAAGTCGCTGAAATGCTCGCCGGCGAGCAGCGCTTGCAGATCGAACTCGATGTAGGCCGGGCGCGTCATCAGCGCGGAATGGCGCAGCAGGCGCAGTTTGTAGCCGTTGCTCACCAGCCCCCAGAGGTGTTCCGTGCGGTTGAGGAATTCCTGCATCAGTGCGTGCGGGCTGAGGCGCGGGACGCCCGTGGGTGGGCGGCGGTCCATCTCAATGCCGCAGCCGGTCAGGTGGATGGGCATCCCCTCACCCCCGCCCTCACCCCCGGCCTCTCTCCCAAGGCTTTGGGGGAGGGGGGAAAGGTAGTGGGAGATGGCGTAGGTGCTATTGCCGACGATGGCGGCGCGGGGCGAGTAGGTCAGGTCATCGTAGCCCAGGGAGCGCAGCAGCGGGGTCAGCCACAATTCGCGGGTGAGGGTGGTGGCGGGGTCATCCTCCGGCAGACGGCGTAGCCCCCGGTTGAACGCCTCCCAATACGCGCGAGCGTCAGCCCACGCCGCCGCGATCTCATCGCTCAAGCGCGCGCCGCGCGGCAGGCGGAAGTCGCCCTCGGCCTGCCCGATGGCGTCGCCGGCCAGGATACTTTCGAGCAAATCAGCAGGCAGCAGCCCGCCTTCGGTGTGGATGGTGTGGAAAGGCATCGTCTTCCTTTAATGCGATTCGACAACGATCTTAGGGCGTTCCGGCGTCTCCACCTTCCATTTGAGCGTGACCGTAATCTGCGCTCACGCGCCGGCCTTCGCCAACAGCGCGCCGGCCTCGGCGTCCAGGTTCACGCCAAACTCGATTTCGGCTTCATCCGGACGCCCCTGGTCTTCCAACGATTGCACCGCCCGCGAAACGCGGTAAGCCATCGCCCGGATCGTGCCCATTGCCAGATTCAGCGCCTTTTGCGCCCGCGCCTGTATCTCCGGGTCATCACCGGAACGGGATACCTGCACCACGCGCCCGCCTTCGCTGGCCCATTGGACCTGGATGGGGAAGTCTGCATAATCGAGAGTGGTGTGCCAAACCTTCTCCGGCTCTTTCTCGTGGCGATAATACAGGGTAATCTCCGCACTCATTGGCGTCGTCCTCTTCTCTGTGACCAGAGGGTACACTCATCAGTATAGGGCAAGTTGTAACCAACGCAACAAACATCCGCCCCAACAGGCTTAAGGCTCTATAACTTTTACCTGACCGCGCGGCGGTGGTTGTGTGTGATGATGGGTTCCATAGTGAGCAGTCAAAACAACACCCACACACGTTAATGGGCGCCATCCCCACCCGTTCTTTACTCACTATCAGGGGTGGGTGTTCCCCAGAAGTTTTGTGGATTCACCAACGCCGGCGTACTCGGGAGCTTTTCTGTTAGAAGTTGCCATGCCCCACTGGCATCTTCGATGAAAATGCTATCCAAATTCACTCCGTTTATTGGCTCAATTTCAAGGGCCAACAGGAGCGGCATTATTTGCGCGCGGGCCTTCTCGCGGAATTGCTCGGCAATGTCCTGCATCCCCAAGGCCTCCGCTGCCTCCGCCGCGAAAGCCACGTAGCCTCGTTGGGTAGCCAGAGATTCAACTTCCTCAAGGAGGCGTTGTCCTTCCGTTGTAGATCCTTGTTCTACCAGATGCCGCCCATAGGCAAGGGTAGCTTGCAAATAGCGAAAGTAGTTCCCGGTCTGATACGTGCGTTCACGGATCGTTTGCCAGGCTGCGATCATTCCGCCCTCATCATGGCACATCTGACGATGCTTCGCCAATCGCCACCATAAATCAACTTCCAATGTTGTCCCTTGAGTGGATTCAATGGCCTGCCGGTATGCCGTCTCGCCGGCTGCGATGTCCCCTTGTTCCCAAGCCAGTTCTCCACGCGCCAGACATAGCAATGGCTTCAACCGGGGATCGCCTCCGCTCCGTTCCTCGACTTCGCCCAACAAGGTTCTGGCGGTCGCGGACTCGCCCAGTTGGAGTAGGGCTAACACCCGTTGGCTGGCGTGCATTGCCCACAGAAAGTCATAGCCGCCGGTATCGGCCACAGACATCCCCTCTGCAAAAGTCTGCGCGGCAGCGGCCCAGCGGTTGATCGCGGCCTCGTTTTCACCAATGCTGAGCAGAGTACGGGCAGCCGGCCAGTATTGGGGGGCCTGTAGCTGGGCGCGTTGCATTTCCAACGCTTTGCGATAGCCATAGAGCGCTCCGACATGATCGCCACTCACTTGATGTACCGCCCCGAAAAACCCCCAGGCTTCGACCAACAATGGATCGGTAATGGGTAAAGCGGCCAGAGTCTGCTGATATGCCTGAGCGCGCGCGTGTAACACAGTCCAGGCTTGAGAGAATTGCCCAGTCTCTATGAAAGCCTGCCCCAAACGGATTGTGGCTAATAACCACAGGTGAAGTTGCTGCCGTTCCCATAAGGAGGCTTGGCAACGCTGCAAAAATGGAATGGCAGCGGCGCTTTGCCCCATCATAAGATAGATTTCCCCGGCATAACCAGCGACTATGGTCTGCAATTCCGGGTCAAGCACGCCCCCATTAAAGGGCTGGAGCATCCTCACTACCTGCTCTGATTGCGCCGTTACGCCCAGGTAAATCCAGAGCCGATGCCAATATGCCGTCAACCATTCAGCATTTTTCAGACGTGCGGCATACGCATATCCCCGCTTAAAGGCCTCGAACTCCTCCGACCAACGAATAAGAGCCGCGCGTTCTTGTCCCGATTCCCACATAGTCAGGATGTCATTGCCCAAATCCAGCATGTAACCGGCAAAGCGTTCCTGCCACACCGGTAGGTGCTCCTTATCCTCGCGCTCAAGTAATATCTCGGCGTATTCGTGTAACAGGCGATGCATACGATAGCTGCCGGCCTGTTCAAGTTCCAGCAGGCCGTGGCTCACCAACACCCGCAGAGCGGCGCCGACTTCCGAATAGCCCGAAATCTGCGCCACGAGTTCCACCTGAAAAGGTTGGGCGACCAATCCCAGAAAACGAAAAACGGACGCATCAGTAGCAGGTAGACGCCGATAACTCATATCGAATGCCCACTGCAAACTACTTGTTTTGTGCGGCTGGGCCAATCCACCCACGTCTTTCTTCAAATCCAGATAAGGTATCACATGGTCTCGGCCAATTTCTTTGGCCAAGGTGTGAAATCCACGATCTTGCTGGGCTAAAGCATTGACGATGCTCAATGCCAGGGGCAGTCCTTCCAGCCGTATCAGTAGTTGCTCTATTACGTCTTCCGGCACATTGACCGGCGTCTTCTGAATCAATAGAGTGCGTGAAATCTCTTGGGGTAAGACGTCCAGGGGATATTCCTGGACTTTACCGGATTGATCATATATCGTCCAGTGCGCTAATTGCGTTGTCACTAACAAATGCAGTCCAGGAATGGCTAACCAGGTATCCCAACTGAGATAACTTTCTACGTCATCCAATACGATCAGAAACCGTTGTTTTTTAGGAAGTCGTTTAATAACCTGGCTTTTCAAACGTTCCCAAGTCGCGGCGTCAGCAGATACATCCCAGTGAGTTTCTGGGATTAAGAAATCGGCCAACTTGAGCCAGATATATGTTTCGGGTTGTCCCTCCATTGCAATCCAGAAAATACCACCGGGGAAGGATTCGCGCGTGGTGCTCTCATAAATCACCCGTAAAGCCAGAGTGGTTTTCCCAACGCCGGGGGTTCCGTGAATAACCAATACCTGCTGACCTTCATCTAACATCGTAACTATTGCTGTTTGTACCTCAGCCAGTTTGGCCTCCCACGAGACATAGCGTTGGGGGTCAAAAACCGGCACCCCATGAAAATTAAGCTGTTCCAGACCCAGAAAATGCGCGCGCGCGACTTTTCGTTCCTCTGGGGTCAAGACCCAGCCAGTTTGTTGTTCTAACTGGGCCAAGTCGTGCAAATTGTGGCAGTGATTTCCTAACAGTTTGGCAAGTTCCAATCGGTGTTCATTGGAGAGTGGTTTATCCCACTCGGGATTAAATGCCCGCGACAACGTTGATTTACTAACGTTGAGTGCTTTAGCCATTTCGACATCATCCTCGAAGCCTAATAGTCGTTGCACCTGCCTCAAAGCATCAATCTGCTTAAGTTTTTCATTCCTGTTCATTCTATCCCCCACATCTGTTGCAGAAAGCCCCTGTTTGCAACTGCTTGCAACCGCTTGCAACCTGCCCTCTCCCGTACAATAAAGTAGCCTGTGGGGCATTATAACCCACAGGCAAGAATACACATTTGGGAGGTGTGAGCAATGAGAAGGTCAATTGATATACAGGGAGGAATGATTTTATGGACATGAGCAATTCGGTGAAGGAACCACTGTCGGTACATCCAGTCGCGGATTGTTTTCCACCATTACCGGAAGCTGAACTCCAGGCGTTGGCCGCCGACATCCAAAAGAACGGGCTGCACAACCCGGTCTGGACGTGGCGCGGGCAGATTGTGGACGGGCGGGCGCGCGCCCAAGCCTGTGAATTGGCGGGCGTGCCGCCACGTTACCAGGAATGGCCGGGGGACGACCGGGCGGCGCTGGTACGCTTCGCGGTGAGCCAAAACCTGCAACGGCGGCATTTGACGGCCAGCCAGCGGACGGTATTGGCGCTGAGCCTGGAAGAAGAGTTCTCGATGGTGGCGAAGGAGCGAATGCGCGCGGGGGGCGTGGCGCGCCAGCAGGGTCAGGAAAAAATTCCTTACCCTGAAAACGAAAAAGGCCAGGCGCGCGACCAGGCTGCGGCGCTGGTAGGTAGGTGTCAATCCGCGCTACGTCAACGACGCCAAAACTTTACAACAGGTGGCGCCGGACCTGGTGGAGCGTATCGTGCAAGGCGAGTTGACCATCCCCGAAGCCCAACGCGCCCTGGTGGAGCGGCAACAAGCTGAGGCGCGGGAACGACGCCCGGCGCCCGTGACCGAGCCCGTGCCGCTGCCCAGCGGCCGCTATCGGTGCATCGTCATTGATCCGCCGTGGCCCGTCGCGAAAATCGAGCGGGACGCGCGTCCGACGCAGGGCGTGGCGCTGGACTACCCCACGATGACGTTGGAAGAGATCGCCGCCTTGCCAGTGCCCGACTTGGCCGAACCGGATGGATGTCACATTTACTTGTGGACCACCCAGAAGTTCCTGCCGGCAGGTTGGGAACTATTCAAAACGTGGGGGGTGCGATATCAATGTACCTTTGGCTGGTGCAAAAATGTGGGCTTCACCCCGTTTTCGTGGATGTATGACTTGGAGTTTGTGTTATTTGGGCGCATTGGGCATTTGAACCTGTTGCAGAACGGGCTGCGATTGTGGTTCAATGCGCCGGTGACCCGGCACTCGGAAAAACCCGACATCTTTTACACCGAGCGGGTGATTCCGGCCAGCCCAGAACCGCGACTCGAGATGTTCGCGCGCAAACCCCGCGAGGGGTTTGTGGTTTGGGGCGATGAAGTCTCCATTTCTGAAAGCATCAGCACTTCGTGTGACACTTTGCACGAATCTGTTGAGTGAAATTCCATTCCTAGAGTAAGGAGCTATTGACTATGAAGAACCGCAAGATGTTACGGGGGGTCCCTCGGGGCAATGCCTACAGCTTACGACTGCGTGAAACCATTAGCGAGCCATATCTAAACTTACTGGCTAATGTCTGCGCCGTCGCTTTCGCTGACGCCGCAGCAGGCGATGAACAGTCGCAGGAATTCCTGCGTGGGGTATTCAGTACTCCCGCCCTGCTGCGACTTCAGGCGCGTGGTCTAGTGCAATGGTTTCAGGCCGAGGAAGAGTCTGATGATGAAAGTCCAGAGCCATTGAATTGCCATCAAAACTAGAAGTTCAAGACACACATTCTTTTTACTGTAGACCACAAGAATTCAGGAGAAACTTATGGAAGTCGAACTGACCCCAGAAGCGCGTACCGCGCTTTGTGACGTGTACACCTTCCTGCTGCGCCGCCGTTATGCTCGGCTGGCTCAGCAGGCTCGCGCCGCCGCTGCCCTAGCTCTGGCCGGAGATGTGGCAGCGGCGGCGGATGACCCCGCTCCAGAAGAGCGGACGCTTGCCAGTATGATCGCAGTCAACGAATTGTCAACTTCTACGTTGGAATGTGGAGGTGTGGAATGATTCACTACGAAGGCCCAGACTTTCCCCCCTCCGCGCAGGATAAACTGCTATCGTACCTGCAAGACACATTGACCACCTACGCTCAGTTGCAGAAGACCTATGCTGCCCTGTGCGACCAATACGCCGCGCTTTGGCACGCCGCTGATGTGGCCCTGCACGCCCACTACACCGACTTGCCTCACTATCTCCAACAATTGAAGCAAGCCGTGACTGAAGGGGCGCAGTGGAGGGGTTTCGATGAACAGTGATGCTATTGCCCGCTGGGTGCAGGGGGAAGACCTTCCCCCTGCACTCGCTTCTACCACTTACACCACCCTCCTGACCGCCGCCATCGCCTTGTTGCCGCAGCATCAGGGCTTCCGTCCGGCGGCGCTGGATGCAGCGTTAAGCCAGCACCCTGACGGCGCGCAACTGCGCCAGGAAATCGCCGCGGCTACGGAACGGTTGCTTCAACGTGAGGACGACACTTTAGCCCCAACCGTCATCGTGCCGGAACTACCGGAATATGCCCGGCTGACGGATTCCCAGGAGCGCGCGGCCGCGGATGCCGGGCGGTATCTGGATGAGTACATCGCTTTTGGAAAACAGGCTTCCCCGCTTACCCCGCGCAGCTTTCACGAAGCGGCCGGCCTGGACCTCGGCAGTAAAGCCATCGCCCGGCGGCTTTACGTCGGGGTCAGTACCTCCAGCAACTATATCTATTCCAACATCTACCAGCTCTACATCGGCCAATCCACTCGCGAGCGCAAGACTACTGCTCAAAATGTAGCACGGGGTTTGTTGGCTGCGGCCGACCTAGATTACCTGCTCTTGCCCAGTCGCACTACCACGGGAGCCTTCCTGCTCGGCCTTTCGCTGAACGTGCCCCCCAGTTACGAGACGCTGTCGCCAGAGACGCAGCAATATTGGCTCAAGACACGCGCGCTGGCCGCCCAACGCGGCTTTCTATTGGGGGAAGCCAGTCATCTCGTGGATGGTTTTTCTCGGGATTACACTCGCGATATGTTGACCCTACTGTTAGATCTCTATGACTGCCCAGATCCGTATGAACCGCGCGACACGCTCAACCGCGGCCTGGAGTTCATCAAAAAACCATACATCAGTGTATTCGGCTCCACCACTTACGCGGCGATGACACCCCACGTCAAAAACACCCAACTTTGGAATAACGGTTTCTTTGCCCGCTTCGCGCTGGTGGGGATGGATACCGACGGCGCCTGGCAATTCTGGCCGAAGCAGTTGGAGTATCCGGCCTCTTTGGTCGAACGCCTCTGCTTCCTGGCGACTGAACTACTGCCGCTGCCGGAGGCCCACCTGGAGGAGTCTGCCGCCACCGATACCGAGGGGAAACTCAAAAAGAAACTGTCAGTGGTGATTCGCCCGCCGCTCACCGCGCACGCGGTCACGGTTACGCCGGAGGCGTGGGAGCATTGGGAGCGGTATAACGAAGCGGTGAGTTGGGAGATGCCGGCGCCGGACTCGCAGTATCACCTGCCGTCGCGTTTCCAGGCCAGTTATGGGCGCTTTGGCACGATGCTGATCAAGGTGGCCGTCATCCTGGCGGCGTTTGACGCCATCCAACTGCCGGTGGTCGTCCACAGCGCCCACGTCTACCGTGCCCAGATGATCGTCGAGCGTTGGCGCGCCAATCTGCATCGCTTGACCACGGAAATCCGCCGGCTGAATGTGTCGGACGAAGTCCAGGATATCAAAGCGGCATTGGCCGCCAGAGGCGATGCCTGGGTCAGCGGGCGCGACATCTACAAGCCGCTGGGGATCTCCAGCGGTCGCTTTGAACAACTGGTGGCGCGTTTGGGCGATGAAGTGGAAGTCCGGCAGCGCAGTGGGCCAGGGCCCAAGTCTGTGGAATACCGGTTGGTAGCCAAATAATTGGCAAATTGTCCAATTGTCGCTGTGAATGGGGCAGGCTTCTCCACCGGACAATTCGATTTCATCCGCCTAATTGTCCAGTCAATACGCCGCCAAAAGCCTCGCCGGACAATTGACAATTCGACAATTGCCCAATCCCGACTGAGAGGAACGTACTTTGAAACCATCACGCTCAGATACCGATGACATCCTGGCTATCATTGGCGCGGATACTTCTCTGCGGCATGTCGCCAACACGCACGGCGGAGAGTATGCCGGCCCCTGCCCGTTTTGTGGCGGTACGGATCGCTTCCGCGTCTGGCCGGAGCATCCCGATGGGGCGCGCTGGTGGTGTCGGCAGTGCCATAAGTCCGGTGATCTCATCGCGTACCGCGTAGAACGCGGCGATCTGACGCCCGCAGCCGCCGGCCGATTGCGGCACGGACAAAACAAGCAGCCAGCGGTACGTCCCCGCCCGGTTCCGCCTGATACACAGCCGCCCGCGGCCCAATGGCAAGCGCGGGCAACGGAGTTCATTGGGTACACCCAACAACAACTTTGGGACGGGGATGGTCGCGCCTTGTACGAATTCCACTGTTGGGGGCTGGATAACGAGACCATCGCCGAATGGCAATTGGGTTGGAATCCGGGCGCCCTGTACGACGATTCGACGCGCTGGGGACTGTCCGGCAACAAAATCTATCTGGCGCGCGGGCTGGTCATTCCCCACTTTGGCGGCGGACACTTGTGGGGCGTCAAGATTCGCCGTTATCTGGACTGGACGCCCGCGCCTAAGCAGAAGTATAGCCAGCCGCGCCGCGATGCGCCAAACGCTCAGATCCGCCACGAGGTACTCTTTGGGGTGGATCACTTGCGTGGGGATGGACGCCCGCTGCTGCTGGCCGAAGGGGAGAAGGATGCGCTGCTCGCCTGGCAGGAACTTCGGGAATGGGTAGACGTGGCTTCCCTGGCGGGCGCGCAGAAGGGCCTGGCGCCGCGCTGGCTACCCTATCTGCTGCCCTACCGGCGCATCCTGGCCGCTTACGACACGGATGCCGCTGGGGACAAGGGGGTGGCGCACCTCGGGGAGCTTTCGGCGCGGATACGGCGGATTGCTGTGCCGGCCGGCGGCGATTTGGTAGGTTTCTTTCAAGCCGGCGGCGACTTGCAGGCCTGGATACAAACCCAACTACCCTAATCATCTGCTACCTGACAGTACATTAACAAGCACATAAGCAACACATCAATAGTCACGGCCAATTGGGACTTGACATTCTGCAACCTAGACGTATACTTAAAGTAAATTTGAAGTAAAGCGCAGGTGCAAGATGGAGACCAAACGCCTCAATGTATGGGTCGAGGCTGATGTGTATGAACAGGCATTGGCCAAAGCCCGATCAGAAGATTTATCTCTGAGTCAGGTTATTCGCCGCTTCTTGCGGCAGTATGTAGGAGTGAGTACAGCAGCTACCAAAGGTAAGGAGGAAGAACTACAAATTCACGAAACAGAGGACTAACTCGCAAGATCAATGACGAAGCGTGCCGGTGTTCCAGCACCGACACGCTTCTGACCCACTCGTTGACGAGAGCAGCGGTGGGCTATCTGCTATTATATCATGGAAGTGTAAGGCGCTCGCAGCGCGAAACTTCTGTGGCAGCGGCCTACTTTTGCCCGTTCAGCGGCAAGGTAGGCCGCTTTTTTTGTTTTCAGGTGTACATCGAGGAGAAAGACAGTGCAGACTTATCAGGTCAATGAACAAGATTTCTGGTTGGAGAAGCCCACGATGATGGGCTTGCGGGGCTGGAGCTTGCTGATTCCGGCGGCAGCTTCCAGCATCGGGTTCTTCTGTTTTGCGGTATTGGCTTTTAGTTTTACCGAATTGTCCACCCTGCCCGCCGACTTCCGTATGGCGTTGGTGCTGGTCGGCAGCTTCTCCCTGGCTTTCGGGAGTGAGGTCGGCACCCTGTCCAGCGTCGTCGAAATCTACCGCAAGGGCGAACGCCTGGGCCGTTGGGACAAACTGGCGCTGCTCATTTCGGTTTTGTCCACCGTCGGCGCGTTCGTCCTGGCCTTTGCGACGCTGTTAGGCGTCAAAGCCACGTGGGGCGTGGTTGTCCAACTGTACGGGCCGGTCGTGTTGGGATTGCTCGCCGCGTTGGACAGCTATGGGGGCTTTATGGAATTCGGCCTGTACCTGAACGGTTTCGACAAGCGAATGCAGTCCTGGCAACGCCAGTTCAGCGATTTCAAGCGCGAACATTTGACCCAGCAGTTGGACGCGCAGCGCCAACTCACTGCACAACGGGTGAAAGTCCAATTGGCGCAATTGGGCGGTCCGGTCGTCCAAGCCCTGTCCAATACTGAAGCTGTTGGACAGGGAGAACCCGCACAGACCACAACACCTTTGCCGCTGGCGGCTGAACCATCTACCCAGTTGGAACAAGCGCGACAGGCCCGGTTGGACAACAAGCGTCAACGGCTGGACACGCTGTTGGACATCTACCGGCAAGACTCGGACGCCGGCGCGTCCAATGTCGCTAAGCAACTGAACATTTCCCGATCTACTTTGTACAACTACCTCGACGAATTGGAAAAGGCCGGCGCCATTCGCCGCAATGGGGACGGAGTACAGGTACTCAATTAGCCAGTCCACTACAGGGAGGCAATTCTATGCACAGCATCCGCCATTTCTTGGAATTGCAGGCCGACCGGGTCGAAACAACCCTGGCGGCGCATCGTTGTCCGGCGCGCATTACCGGCGGGACAGTCGGCCCCCGGCTCATCCGGTTCCATCTGGACCCGGCGCCGCACACCCGCTTTGCAGCATTGCACAGCCTGGCCGACGACATCGCGTTGGCGTTGCGCACCCCCAGCGTGACGATCCACCGGGGTCAGGAGGGCGTGATCCTGGAATTCGCCCATCCTGACCCCCAACCGGTGATGTTGTTGCCGTTGCTGCACACCATCGGGACATTGCCATCCGGCGCGGCGCTATTGGGCATCCAGGCCAATGGCGTTCCGCTATTGGCGCAGTTCACCAGTCCCGAAGTGGCGCACATCCTGGTGGCCGGGACGACCGGCTGTGGCAAAAGCGTGTTGCTGCGCACGCTAGCCGCCAGTCTCATCTTAACGCAACGCCCAGGCGCTGTCAGTCTGCTCGCTATCGATCCCAAAGGGCGTACTTTCCCGGCGGGATTCGCCTGTCCGCATCTGCTGCGCCCGGTCATCACCGCCTCGGCGGAAGCGTCCGAGCTGTTGCGCAGCCTCGTGCTCTTGATGAAGGCGCGCGACGAACGTCGGGAAAGTCAGCCCCTGATCGTGGTGCTCATTGATGAACTGGCCGACCTGGTGATGAGTGATGCCGGGGTGGAATCCGCCTTGCTGCGGCTGACCCAGCGCGGGCGGGAAGCCGGCATTCACCTGGTGGCCGCCACCCAACGTCCCAGCGCCGCGATTCTGTCGGGGTTGGTGCGCGCCAACTTCCCCTTGCGGCTGGTGGGACGGGTGGTCTCGCCAGAAGACGCCCAGATCGCTGCCGGGCAAGGCGGCGTCCCGGCGCATCAGTTGGTAGGGCGGGGCGACTTCCTGGCCGTCACGAGCCGAAACGTGGTACGCTTCCAGGCCGCGCAGGTGACGTTGGCAGAGCTTCTGGCAGCCGTCGGCAGCGAGAAGGACGCATCAGCAGCGTTAACCTTACTGCCTACGCTGGTGGAACTCCCAGATGTCCCCCAGCCTGACGACCTGGCCGAGTTGACCGAAAAACTCCGTCCGTGGTGGGCCGAGCACGGCGGGGAGTGGGGCAGCAAGACGCAGGCATTGCGCTATCTGTTCGGCGACGCGGCGCCCATTGGGGGCAGCTATTGGAGGTTGACCGAAGCGGTCATCGCCCGGCTGGAAAATTCTACTACTACTACCGCACTTCTACCCTCATCCGGGTCATCCCATAGCCGGAGAGAGAGACCGTGAGTAGTAGTAGAAGTTGGGGGAGGTGAGAGGATGCGCAAAGGATCAACGACCGTGACACAAGAGGAGCGGCTGGGGCCGCGGCTCGCGCGCTTCATGACGTTGTTGGGCGTCGTCTTCGCCCTCAGCGCGGCGGTGATTGTCTCACAACGGCTCTCCGAGGATGCCCTGGCCTTGATCGTGGGCCTGCTGCTGGCCGGCATTCCGCTTCTGGGCATCATCGCGCTGTTGGTCTTCATCCTGGTGAAGGTGTCCCAACGCGAGCCGCGCCAGCACACCGTATCGCAACAGCCAATGATGCTGCCGCCGATCATCGTGCAGATGCCACCACAGACGCCGCAGTTGCCCACCTATGGCGACCCGACGCCCCTGCCGCAGCATTCCAATGGGCGGATGTGGGATGTGATTGGGGAGGAAGATTAACCTTGTACGTTTCCGGCTTGCCTGTCAACCGCCGGTTGGCAGGCAAAGGGAAGAGCACAAAGACATCAAATTTAAGGAGATGAGGTAATGACAAAGAGAGCGATAACGTATGCACGTTGCTCAGGCAACGACAAATTGAAAACTGGCGGTGAGAACCTCACAGAGCAAACTTGCCTATGTCGCGAGTATGCCGTCAAACAGGGGTATCATATCGTCGCAGATTTAGCTGAGGATGATCGTGGGGCATCTGGAGCCACCTTTGACCTTCCCCAGTTATCCGAAGCTTTGAGGTTAGCCCATGCAGGCGGATATGAAGTACTCGTTGTGCGCGAGCTTGACCGCCTCTCGCGTGATCTCGCAAAGCAACTGATTGTCGAACAGGAACTTAAACAGGCCGGGGTGACGATTGAATATGTGTTGTACGACTTTCCCGATACACCCGAAGGACGGCTCAATAAGAATTTGCGGGCGATGCTGGCTGAATATGAGAGAGAAAAAATTACCCAACGCTTGGTTCGAGGACGTAAACGCAGGGCCAAAATGGGAAATGTTATCTTGCATGGGCATGCACCTTATGGATACAAAGGCGTGGAGCGAGAAGACAGAAATTTCCTGGAAATTGAGGAAAGTCAGGCCGAGATTGTCAGGCTTATCTTTCAATGGTATACCACTGGCGATGGCAACAATAAACCAATGAGCATTGAGCAAATTAAGGATACTTTGACTGCATTGAAAGTACCAACAGGGGCTGATCTGAAGATGACTGCCGCCCCCAAAAGGGTCAGAGGATATGGAGAATGGAATCGAACTGCCATAGCCCGGATGTTAAGCAGCGAAACCTACATAGGGCAATGGTATTATGGCGAAGAAAATATCCCTGTAAAGGTTCCGGCCATCATTGACAAGCAAGTTTGGGAAGCGGCCCAGACTCGCAAGCTTCAAAACAGGCGAGACAGTAAACGCAACACGAAGTACAAGTATTTATTACAATCACGGTTGCGCTGTGCGGAGTGCCATTACCTCCTTCGGACAGTAACACGCAAATCCCGTTCTGGACACAGTTATCGTCAATACTACCACTGTCAAGCTGCCGATAGGGATTTGCCATGTACGAATAAATACCATTACCGGGCAGATCGGGTAGATAAGGCTACGTGGGAATGGATTAAAGAGTTGTTGTCAGAGCCTCAGAAGCTAGAAGATGGCTTGGATAAGTATAGGCAAAAACAGGAGGAAGCCACCAAGCCATTACGTAATCGGCTGCAAATTATCGAGACAATGCTCCAAAGTGAACAGAGCAAGTATGACAAGGTGCTGGATGTATATCTTGAGGGACATATTGAAAAAGACGAATTCCTGGAACGCAAACAACGGTACATGATCACGCTGGACAGCCTGCGCGCCCAACGCGATGAAGTCAAAGCCAATCTTCACGAACAGGCCGTTGACAGTGATTGGGTATTGACCATCATGGGGTTTGCAGAGGCGATGCACGACGAGTTGATTGAAGCGGAAGAGGATTTCCAGGCCAGACGGCGTTTGGTGGAACTGTTGAACGTCACTGGCGAGGTCGCCTTCGAAGATGGAGATAAAGTGCTATATTTACACTGCGTAGTTGGCGAAAAACGTGTGTCAATTGCGTCTCAGAGTACTTCTTCAAGGGCTATGGATTACACGGCGCGTACTGGCACAATAACTTCGGCACGCCGATGAGCCACGGCTGTGTGAACCTATCATTGCCGGACGCCGAATGGTTCTACAACTGGGCGCCGATGAACACGAAGGTGGTAACACATTACTGAGATATTCCAAACAAAAAGGTGGACGGGAGATTCCCGTCCACCTCTGGTTAAGGGTCAGGTTGAAGTTACTGGATGATGTCGAAGGTCACTTGCACTTCTACCGTCACGTTGTAGGAGCCGCTGGCGATGGACACCGCCTCGCCGCCCTTCCCCATCGCCATATCATACATCGGGACGGGAGCGGAACCGCTGGTGTACTCGCTGACCAGGCGCACTTTGCCCAGCCGCACCCCCAAACCACTGGCGAGCGCCTCAGCCTTGGCGCGAGCGTTCTTGACGGCGGCAACGCGCGCCTCGTTCTGCAACTCGGTGGGGTCGGCCACACCGAAAGTGATTCCATTCACGTTGTTGGCCCCCGCTTCTAGAACGGCCCCCAACAACTCGCCCGCTTTGGCGATGTCGCGCAGCCGGACGCTCACCTGGTTGGTGACGTGATAGCGCACCTCGCCGGTGGGCATCCCCGTTTCTTGATTGTAGATCTGCTCTACCCACATATTGTAGTTGACGGTCTGCACGTCTTTATCCTCGACGTCGAGCGACTTGACGGCAGCCAGCACGGCCTGCATCTTGGCGGTGTTGTCGCTGATAGCCTGCGCTGCATCCGCGTGGATGCTTTCGACGCCAAACTGAATGTCCACCACATCCGGAGTGCTCGTGGCGATCCCACTGCCATTGATGCTGATGGTGTAGCCATTGTCGCCGCTGCTCTGCGCCACGCCGCCGCCCGCCTCCACCTGGCGTCCGCAGCCTACGACGCCGAAAACCACAACTGCAACCACGAAAACCAAAAAGCTGTTACGAACCAATTTGTGAAACATTTTCTCTATCCTCCATTTTGTGAGTTTGTGTAGTTGTGCTACGTCTATAATGACGCCACAGGATAGCGATTTGTTCCACACATTCTCCCTATTTTGCCATTGGTATGGGAAATTTTACCAGCAGATTAAGCAAATTGAGCAGATTAAATCTTAAATCTGCTTAATCTGCTGACTGAAAAGCACATCACTGTGTGAAGTACTGCGTGATTAACTCGGTCAAATCCGCATCGGTATGGGCGCGCACAGCGGCGAAAAAATCCGCGCGTTTGACCAGACGGCCTTCGCCGGTAGCGCGATAGTCCTTGATAAAGGCAAAGAATGCCTTATCCCCCATCAACGCGCGCAAATCCCCCAGAAAACGCGCTCCCTGCGTGTAAACCTGGGCAATATACTCGGTCGTGGTGTCGAAGTCGTAAATGCTGCTGTCCAACGGGCCGCTGGGATCGCGCGCGTAGATGTGCCGTTCCCACCACCAATCAACCAGCTCAGGGTGATAACGCTCATAAAACAGCACCTCGCTGTACTTGGCGAAGGCTTCGTCCAGCCACGGCTCGTACACCTGATCGTTGCCCACGGCGCCGTACCACCATTGATGGGCGATCTCGTGAACGGTCAGGTTGGCCAGGGAGGAGTCGGGCTGCCCATCGTAGGTTTCAAAAGCGTGATGGCTCAGGCTGATCAGGCCGGAATACTCCATCGAACCGGCATAAGCATTCTGCGCGATCACCAAACCCGTCGTCGGATACGCGCCATAGCGAGTTTCATAAAGGGCAATGGCCTGTTCTGTGGTATCCATAATCGCCTGCGCCGCCTCAGCATAACCCGGCAAATAGTAAATCCGCACGGGAACCTGACCGGCTCTTCCCACCAAGAAAAGATAGTTGGAGCTGGCAAGAAACGCGAAACAGCGCGCGCCGGTCAGTCGGTAGCGGCGCACCGTTCCCGTTTGCGCTGCGGTTCCCGGCGCCGCGATGACGGTTGCAGCGTCAGAACGGAGAGTGACATCGTAGTTAGCGGCGCCGTAGACGTTGGGGTCGCCCACCAGATGGTAATCCCAGGTGTGCCACCCCACACCGGGACGATAGGGCGCCAACGTCGGATGCCAATCCCCAGCCTGAATGAGACGTTCTCCAGCGCCCAAATTCCCCCGTGGCAGCCAATCGTTCAGCGTCACTGGCGGGATGGCGATGACAAAGTTGAGGGTAACGCCGACGACCTCGTCCGGCAGCAGCGGCGCGGGTAGCCCGATGTGCAGCATCGTGTGTTCCAGGGTGAACGTCGCCGGGCGGCGCGTCCAGGCGGTGGCGACTTCGGCGGCGGAGAGGGTGAAAACGTCCGGGTAATGCGCCGGCGGCACGGCGAACACCACTTCGTTCCAGCGATCCGGGCCGGGATTGCGCACGACCACCCGCTGACGCACGCGCATCCGCCGGTCAGCGTAGTTGAGGGCCACGTCCAGGGTGTATTCGGGCAACGCGTCGGGAGGCAACGCCACCAGAGGCGTGGGGGAAGGCGACGGCGTGGGCGTCGCCGTGGTCTTGACGGGGCGCAGCGCGGTGGGGCGAGCGGTGGAGGTTGATGGGATAACCGCAGTGAGTTTACCGGCAGAGGGTAACGGCCCGGAAGCAGGCGGCGCAGCGCAGCTCCCCAGTCCCATAAGAACAGCGCCGATCCCCCCGATCAGAAACGCCCGCAGGACCGTCCTCAGCGCCGCTCCCACTCTTTGATGGCGGCCCGAATTAGCTCTTGAACGGCGGCATCGGGGATTTCTTCAATGGTAGCGTAGACCAGCCCATCCAATGCAAATTCCACGCCGCCGCTGGCCGCGTTGCGCAGGCTGATGGTGCGGTCACATAGCGCCGGGGTGCGCTGCTGCATTTCTTCGACAATGTCGCCGATGTCCTTAGCCAGATCGAGGGTCAAAAACTGCGCGGGCGCGGCGGTGCGTTTCAATTCCGGCTCGTCGCGCAGGCGCAGCCGTGGAGGTCCGCCCGCGGCCTCAGGGGGCAGCGTGGGTTTGACCGCCGGGGGGGGCGTCTTGAGCGGG
>DAOUGD010000171.1:0-53948 GCA_034429475.1 Anaerolineae bacterium | reverse complement strand
GAGAGGGGGAGAGGGGGAGAGGGGGGGAGAGGATGACTGATCCGCCGATCCGCCGATCCGCTGATCCGCTGATCCACTGACTCGCTGATCCGCTGAGTCGAGCAACTCATCCGCCGTATCCGTCAGCAACGCAATCACGGCCAGCGCCGGGACGTGCTGCCCTGCGGGGGCAACGATCTGCCGCATCACGCCCTCCGCCGAGGCTTCGACTTCCAACACGGCCTTGTCGGTCTCCACCGAGAACAGGACTTCGCCGCGCTTGACGGCGTCGCCCACCTGCTTCATCCATTCCACGATGACGCCATCGTTCATCGTCTCGCCTAACATAGGTAGAATGATTTCTTTAATCGCCATACTATCGCTCCTTCAGAAGTAAGAAGTAAGGAGTAAGAAGTAAGGAGTATCCCCTACTCCCTACTTCCTACTCCATACTCCCGCTTATAGCACCTTGCGAATGCCGGCAATGACGGCGTCCACGGTGGGCACCATCGCGTTTTCCAGCGACTCGCTCATCGGCACCGGCGCGTCCGCGCCCGTCACCCGCACGATCGGGGCGTCCAGCCAATCAAACAGCTCTTCCTGGATGCGCGCCGCCAGTTCGCTGATGAAGGAATTGACGCGGTACGCTTCGGTGACGCCGACCACGCGCCCCGTCTTCTTCACCGACGCGGCAATTGTTTCCATGTCCAGCGGCTTGAGTGTGCGCAGGTCAATCACCTCGACGCTGATCCCTTCCTTCGCCAGCTTTTCGGCAGCCTGCAAGGAGCGATGCACCATCTGCGAGTAGGTGATCACGGTCACGTCGGTTCCCTCGCGCTTCACATCGGCCACGCCAAAGGGGATGATGTAGTCTTCTTCAGGGACCAGCCCTTCGATGCCGTAGAGCATTTTGTGTTCGATGAACATCACGGGATTGTCGCCCCGGATGGCCGCCTTGAGCAAGCCCTTCGCGTCGTAGGGGGTGGATGGCATCACCACGTAAATGCCAGGGAAGTGCGTCCACAACGATTCGAGGCTCTGCGAGTGGTGCGCCGCAATCCCGCGCCCCGCCCCACCCTCGGTGCGGATGACCATCGGCACCGTCGTCTTGCCGCCGAACATGTAGCGGTTCTTCGCGCCCTGGTTGGCGACCTGATCCATCGCCAGGGGGGTGAAGTCCACATACATAATCTCGGCCACGGGTCGCATCCCGCACATCGCCGCGCCGACCGCTGCGCCGCCGATGGTGGCCTCGGAGATGGGTGTGTCGCGCACGCGCTCCAGGCCGAACTCCTTGTAGAGGTCGCGCGTCGCGCCGTAAGCGCCGCCGTACAGGCCGATGTCCTCGCCCATCAGGAAGACGCGCGGATCGCGCTGCAACTCCTCGCGCATCGCGTCACGGAGGGCCTCCCAATAGCGGGTTTTCTTGAGGCCGGGGGCACCGCTGCGGACTTTCTCGCGCAGTTCTTTCTCGTGGGCCACGTCGGCGCTCGTCCAGGGCGACGGCGCGTAGACGTAAAGTTCCAGTTCGTCCACCGGCGGCAGCGGCGAATTGAGGGCGAAGTCGGTAGCGGTAGCAATCTCCTTCTCGACTTTCGCCTTCACCGCATCCACCTCGGCCTGCGTCGCCACACCATCCGCCACCAACCGCGCCGCAAACGTGGGGATGGGATCGCGCTCTTTCCAGGCGGCTTCCTCCTCCTTCGTGCGGTAGGCGCGCGGGTCAGAGCGGGAGTGGCCGTACCAGCGATAGGTCTTGCACTCGATCATATAAGGACCGTTGCCATCGCGCGCGTGCTCCACGGCGCGGGCCACGGCCTCGCGGACGGCCAGCACGTTCATCCCATCCACGATTTCGTTGGGGATGTGGTAAGCGTCGCCGCGCGGCGCGATGTCGGTGGTGCAAGAGGCGCACGAGACCGGCACGGACATCCCGTAGAGGTTATTTTCGACAATGTAGACGACCGGCAGTTGCCACAGCGACGCCATGTTCAGCGATTCGTGGAAGTTGCCGGTATTGGAAGCGCCGTCGCCAAAGAAGCACAGCACCACGCGCCCCGTATTCTGCATCTGCTGCGCCAGTCCCGCGCCGGTCGCCACGGGGATGTTGCCGCCGACGATCCCGGTCGCGCCCAGGTTGCCGTGCTCCACGTCGGCAATGTGCATGGAGCCGCCGCGCCCCATGCAATAGCCGGTAGAGCGCCCGCATAGCTCGGCCATCATCTTGTTGTAGTGCGTCTGCCGCTCTACATCGGTCTTCGTCAGCACCGCGCCGCGCGCGTGACAGTGCCCGTGTCCCCGGTGCGTGCTGGTGATGAGGTCGTCCTCGCGCAGCACCGACATCGCGCCGACGGCCACAGCCTCTTCGCCGGCATACAGGTGGGACGCGCCCCGGATGAGGTTCTTCCCCAACAGGTCGTAGACCGTGTCCTCGAACATGCGGATCTCCCACATCTGCTGCAACATATCGAGGGCTTGCTCTTTCGTTAAGTTGTGTTTCTTCAAAATATCTGCTCCGTTTGCCATGTTTACCTCACTTTGTGATAAAAAATTAAGTTCGTTACTCTACCACCATCACATCCACGCCCAAATGCCGCACTTGAGAAATCAAAGCCACCGGGGTCTGTTCATCGGTGATGATTCTATCCAGCGCCGACACGTCCGCAAAAGAGATCAGGCCTACCCGATCCCATTTCGTCGAATCCAAAATTGCGATCACTTGTGCGCAGAGCCGCACCAACGAGCGTTTGAGTTGCGCTTCGCCCACGTTGACGTCGGTTAATCCCGCCGTCAGGCTCAAGCCATGCGCGCCGAAAAATCCCTTCTGAATGTGGAACGTCTCCAGGAACGCCAGTCCCGCCTCGCCGATGAGCGAGGCAGTGTCGTGGTGCAACGTGCCGCCGGGCATCACGAGCGTCACCCCGGAGACGCCGAGCATTTCGTGGGCAATCGCCAGACTGTGGGTCACAATGGTTAAATCGCGGTGCTGCTTGAGGTGTTGCGCTACAGCGAGCGCGGTGCTGCTGGCATCGAGGAGAATGGCTTCGCCATTGGAGACAAGCCTGGCCGCCGCCGCCCCGATGTGGCTTTTTTGAAGTACCTGTTGCCCTAGTCGTTTGGTCAGCGAAAGCTCGTACAGGCCAGAACCGGAGGCAATCGCGCCGCCGTGCGTACGCACCACCAACCCGCCGTCGGCCAGGATTTGCAAGTCCGCCCGGATGGTCACTTCGGACACGCTGTACTGCTGGCTCAACTCGGCGACGGCGACGCGCCCACGTTGGTTAATGAGGTTCAGAATTTCTCGACGTCGTTCTTCAGGATACACAGTGCTTCTCAAAGAGGGTTCTTTCGATTGCTTTCATTTTATTGCACATCGTAAGTTTGTCAAGGCGTTGACTTCCATGCCGGTTACAGTAGAATTTGAAATTGGTGATTGGAAATCGGAAATCGGTTCCGTCCTAATTTCCAGTTGCCAGTTTCCAATTTCTGATTTCTAAAGTGAGGACATCATGACCCTACTGACCCAATACAAATCCCAAGTCAAAACCTTCGTCAAAGTCTGCCACCGGCTGGCGCGGAATCTGTACGTGACCGGCTACGGCGGCAATCTGGCCTGGAAAATGACCGATGACCTGCTGCTCATCACGCCGACGCAGCGGAATAAGGGCGACGTGAAGCCGAAGGACGTAGTCTTCGTTAATCTCGCGGGCGAGACCATCGAGGGGATGCGCCGTCCCACCGGGGAACTGCCGATGTACCTCAAGTTCTTCCGGGAACGGCCCGACATCGTCTCCGTCATCCACTGTCACGCCCCGGCGGTGTGCGCGATGGCGATTTCCGGCGGCAAGAATTACCTGATGCGTCCCCTCTACCCGGAAACCACCACCGAGATCGGCCCGGTTCCTATCGTCCCCTACGGCCAACCGCTCACGCAAGAACTGGCCGACAACTTCGGTCCGTACCTGCCCAAGTACAACAGCTTTATAATGGAAAACCACGGGCTGGTGACGATGAGCCGAGGCGACATCTACTGGACGCTGATGAACATTGAGCTGCTCGAATCCACGGCGCAATCCATCATCATGGCGCTGCAAGCCGGCGGCGAAATCAAGGAACTAGGGTACGACGCCGTAAGACGCCTGGGCGCGGTGATGTCGCAGCGCGACCTGCCGCTGTTCGGCGCGCCGGGCGTCAACGCATCGCTGGAGTCGCTGTATTTTGAGGAATGACCCTTACTCATGCAACATCCAAATGCGGCGCTGATGGCGCAGGCCATTGAGTTTGGCTTCACCCACTGGACGGTAGGTTGTCTCATCGTTCAGGGTGACGCGATCATCGCGATGAGCGGGGGCACGATCTTTTCGGCGGAGCATGACGTGACGGGTCACTCCGAGATCAACGCCATCCGCCAGGCGTGCATAACCCTGGGCCGTCATCGCCTGGACGACTGTTGGCTGTACACAACGTATGAACCCTGCCCGATGTGTATGGCCGCAATCTGTTGGGCGAAAATGGCAGGCGTGGTCTACGCGGCGACGCAGGAAGATCGCAACGACAGGTGGCCCATAGAAATCCACATACGCGCGGCAGATGTCATTGCGCAAGCCGAACATAAGCCGCAACTGATTGGAGAGTTTATGCGGCAAGAGTCGTTAAAGATACTAGAACTTTGAGAAAACTGAAGGAGAATAGATGACTTCATCACCTGTGGATCAAAAAGTTAAAATCAATGCTTTCCTGGCTGCGCCGCTGCTGGCGCGCTTCGCCACCGCGTCCGCCGACACGTTGCAACCCCACGTCGTCCCCGTATGGTACGAGTGGGACGGCGAGGCGCTGTGGATCAGCTCCTACGAGAGCACGCGCAAGATCGGCGAGCTGCGCGACAACCCCTTGTGCGCCGTCGTCATAGACGTGGCCGAGGGTCAGCAGGGAGTCTCTGCCGTCCTCTTTGAAGGCTTCGTCGAGATTATCGCCGAACCGCGCGATTTCGTGCGTGACAAGGCGCTCCGCATCTATGCCCGCTACCTCGGCGCCGAAGGCGTCCTGGCCCCCGCCCCGCAGGAGTGGGCCAATTCGCCGGAAAACTTGATCATCAAAGTCACACCGGGGTTTGTGAAGGTGTGGTAAAAAGTAATGAGTAATGGGAATGGGAAATGAGTAATGAGTGCGATACCCTCATTACTCATTTCCCATTACTCATTTCCCATTTCCACTAAGGAGACACAATACTATGCCAGAACCTACAATGCTAACGTCCCGTCTCTACGGGATTCGTGATTTGCGCGTCGAGCGCGCGCCCATTCCCACGCCGGGGCCGGGCGAAGTGTTGCTCAAGATCGCGTCGGTGGGCACGTGTGGATCGGATGTGCATTACTACGTCGAAGGCCGCATCGGCGACGCCATTGTCAAAGAGCCGATCACGATGGGCCACGAGTTCTCCGCCTGGGTCGTGGGCCTGGGGGAAGGTGTGACCAGCCCTGCCATCGGTCAGCTTTGCGCGGTCGAGCCGGCCATCTCCTGCGGGCACTGCGAGGCTTGCGAGCACGGCCATCCCAATCTGTGTCCCGCCGTGCGTTTCTGCGGCACGCCGCCGATTGATGGGGTCTTCGCAGAGTACGCGGTCATGCCCGCTGCCAACTGCTTCCCGCTGCCAGAAGGTTTCTCACCTGACGACGGCGCGCTGTTGGAGCCTCTCGGCATCGCCATCCACGCCGTTGACCTGGCGCACCTCAAAGTCGGGCAGACGGTGGCGATTTTGGGCGCGGGGCCGGTCGGCCTGATGACCGGGGCCATCGCCAAAGCGTCCGGCGCGGGCGCGATCTACGTGACCGAGCCGCTGGCGCATCGCCGGGCGTTCGCGCTGGATTACTGCGCCAACGCCGCGTTCAACCCGGCGGAAGAGGACGTGGTGCAGGCCATCATGCAGGCCACCGGCGGGCGCGGTGTGGACGTGGCCTTCGAGGCGGCGGGCGCGGCGACGACGCCCGACCAGGCGGCGCGCGTCACGCGGCCCGGCGGCAAGGTCGTCGTTGTGGGCATCCCCGCCGACGACACAATGACGATGACGGCGTCCATCATCCGGCGCAAGGGGCTGACCATCAAAGTCGTGCGGCGGATGAAGCACACGTACCCGCGCGCCATCCGCATGGTGCAGCGCGGACTCGTAGACATCGCGCCGCTGGCGACGCACCGCTTCCCGCTGGAACGCATCGCCGAGGCATTTGAGTTGGTGGCCGGCTACCGGGATGGCGTGCTGCGGGCGATCATTCAGGTGGGAACGGCTGACTAAAAACTTCTCTCAACGGATTGAACGGAATTGAACGGATTTTCCGTTGAATCCGTTCAATCCGTTGAGGAGATTGCCAAAGGAGTTCAATATGGAAACCCTAGCAGGAAAAATCGCCCTCATCACCGGCGCAAGCCGGGGGGTGGGACAGCAAATTGCGGTGGGATTGGCCGGGTACGGCTGCGACATCATCGTCCACGCGCGGAAGGCGGAGAACGCCGCGCAAACGTTGACGCTGCTGAAGCCGATGGGCGTCACGGTGTACAGCGTCTTTGGCGAGTTAAGCAGCGATGCGGAGATTGCCGCGATCATTGACGCCGTGAAGGTCCGGCCGGGGCGCGTGGACATCCTCTACAACAACGCCGCCATTCAGAATCCCTGGAAAGAAATCTGGGACATCCCTATGGCGGATTGGTGGACGACGTTTCAAATCAACCTGTTTGCGATGATTCAACTGTGCAACGCCTTTGCGCCCGGCATGAAGGCGCGCGGCTACGGGCGCATCGTCAACCTGACCTCCGGCATCCGCGACATCCCGCAGCTCGCGCCATACAGCGTCTCGAAGGCAGCGGTGGACAAGTACACACGCGACCTCGCCGCCGAGTTGCGCGGAACGAACGTGCTGGTCAACACCCTCGATCCGGGCTGGCTCAAGACGGATTTGGGCGGCCCCAACGCGCCCGGCGAGGTGGAGAGCGTGCTCCCCGGCGCGTTGGTGCCGGCTCTGTTGGAAGATTACGGCCCCAGTGGACAATTCTACGCGGCGCAGGATTACGCCACAACCCCTTAAAGGAGTACAGCAATGAGTGTGAATGTAGTATTTCCAGACACATTGTTAGTGGCTACCCGGCAAGACAAAACGCAGTTTACACAGCAGGTCATCTTCTACACCCTGGCGCATCTGTACACAGAGGGCAAAATCTCCGCCGGCCTCGCGGCGCAAATTCTGGGATGCACCCGTTTGGAGTTTTATTGGCGGTTGAGCGACAACGGGTTTGCGGTCATAGATTACGCCGAAGAAGATTTGGATACTGAAGCATCCACAAGCCGGGTATTGGCGACGCAGGTTGCCGCGCAATGAACGTTATTGTCAATTCGACTCCCTTGATCGCCCTATCCCTCGTCGGGCAATTAGACTTGTTGCGACAGTTATTCGGTGAAGTGATTGTGCCCCAAGCGGTGTACGATGAAGTTTGTACGCATGGATCCGGGCGCGCCGGAATGAACGCCGTAGCACAAGCCAGCTGGATTGTCGTAAGGACGCCTCTGGCTCAGACAACATTTGAGCCGCTCCTGTTAGGCCTGGACATCGGCGAAATAGAAGTGCTGCTTCTCGCGCGTGAGTTGGCCCCAGATTGGGTGCTCATAGATGAACGCCTGGGACGACGAGTAGCAAAAGTTTTGAAACTGCCGCTCAAGGGAACATTGGGGATTCTACTGGCGGCCGTCATGGCCGGTTTGATAACCAAACAAGAGGCTTTGGCCTCAGTCGCAGAAATGATTGCAAAGGGCATTCGTATCAGCCCCCGTCTGCAAGATTGGCTACAGGATAGTTTAGATGAATGGGAAAGGAACCACTGACTTATGAACCATCGTGAGCGCGTACGCGCCATTTTGCACTACGAAGCCTACGACCGGCTGCCCGTTGTCCACTTCGGGTATTGGAACGAGACGCTGCACAAGTGGGCCGCCGAGGGTCACATCACCTGGGAAGAAGCCCACGCCTGGGGTGACGGCAATCCCACCGACGCGCAGATCGCGGCGAAGTTGGGCTTTGACTTCAACTGGAGCACATGCTACGGGCCGCACTCCCGACTGTGGCCGCCCTTTGAGACGCGCCTGATTGCGGAATTGCCGGAGGGCGGTCGCCATATCCAGAATGATGAGGGCGTCATCATCTTGCAGAAAGACGATGCCACTTCGATCCCCACCGAAATCGAGCACCTGCTCAAAGATCGTCTCTCGTGGGAAGCGCTGTACTTGCCCAAGCTGCACTACGCCGTCGAGCGCGTCACGCACGCCTGGGTCAACTGCGACGGTGTGATGGTGCGCTTCGACCAGGGCGGATTGGACTACTTGCGGCGCGGCGCGTGGACGAATCCCTACGGCCTCCACATCGGCAGCCTTTTCGGCGTGATCCGCAACTGGATCGGCATCGTGGGGCTGTCGTACATGCTGGCCGACGATCCCGACCTGCTGCAAGAGATCGTGGACGTGGTCGCCGAGTTGTGCTATCGAACCACCCAAACGACGTTGGAGATGGTCTGCCCTGACGGCGGCTCGGCTCCGTTCGACTTTGCGCACTTCTGGGAGGACATTTCCTTCAAGAGCGGGCCGCTGATCAGCCCGCGCACCTTCCGCAAGCTGACCGGCGTGCACTACCGCCGCCTCACCGACCTGGTCGCCCGCTACGGCGTTGACCTCGTCTCGCTGGATAGCGACGGCGATGTGACCAAACTCGTGCCGGTGTGGCTGGAGAACGGGGTCAACACGATGTTCCCCATCGAAGTCGGGACGTGGCGTTCCAGCATCGCGCCGTGGCGGGAGCAGTACGGGCGCGCCCTGCGCGGCGTCGGCGGGATGGACAAAGTCGTCTTCAGCCACGACTACGCCGCCGTGGACGCCGAGATCGAGCGGCTCAAGCCCCTGGTGGCGCTGGGCGGCTACATCCCCTGTCCCGATCACCGTATCGCGCCGGACGCAAAGTGGGAGAACGTGCAGTATTATTGCGATAGGATGCGGCAGGTATTTGGCTAAAGGATAAGGAGTGCTATGAATCTGTACGAAATTCAAATCAAAGTCGAAGAGTTAAAAGACGGTGGGGATTACCAATACATTGCCACAAGCCCTGATTTACCAGGATTATTGATCGCCGGAGACACCGTGGAGGAAGTATTAACCCTTGCGCCTCAAGTAGCCGGAGCGCTCATTGCATCTATCCAGGCAGCCGGCGATCCGTTACCCGACTCCTTGCGAGCCGTTCCAACCTTTCCATTTACCTCTCAAATCGCGGTATCGGTATGAAATATGCCGAATTGGTGCATAAGCTGAGGCGTTTAGGCTGTTACTGCACCCGGTATGGCGCAGGAAGCCACGAAATCTGGCGCAATCCGGCTACAGGAAAACAGGTTCCGATTCCGTACCATCGCAACAAAGACATTGGAATAGGATTACTGGTGCGTATTTTGCGAGAATTAGGAATCGAGCGAGACGAGTTCACTCAGGCTTGAATTGGAGGTGCCAATGGAAACTACCCTTCAACAACCCTTGATTTTGACGCCATCCCGCGCGGCCTCCACGCGGCGTTTGATGTTGTATGATGACTATGTAGCCTGGGCCGCTGGAAAAACCACCATCACCGAATGGGTGCCGGTAGACACTGAGGGACAAGGAGAAGTGATTGTTCAAATGCCAACGAAACTCGCTCACCAGGATATTGTGGATTTTCTCAACCGACTGTTGGGATTATTTATACAGTTCTTTGGATTAGGGAAGATCGTCAGCGCGCCGTATGAAATGAAATTGAAACCGCGCGGTTCATCCCGCGAGCCGGATGTGCTTTTCGTCGCCACGGCGAACTTGTCCCGCTTGACCAACGATCGCTTGAACGGCCCTGCGGACCTGGTCATCGAAGTCATTTCTGAAGACAGCGTCAAGCGCGACCGTTCCGACAAATACCGCGAATATCAGGATGCCGGGGTGCGCGAATACTGGGTCATTGACCCCCGCGAAGGCCATCAACGCGCGGACTTCTACACCCTGGATGACACCAGTCAGTACCAACTTTTTGCCACGGAAGAGGATGAGCGCGTAGAATCCACCATCCTGCCGGGTTTCTGGCTGCATCCGACCTGGCTCTGGCAAGCCAGTACCCTTAACCCACTGCACCTTTTCTTTGAGATTGCCGGACTACCGACTGCCGCTATAGAACAAATCCAGGCGCAAGTTGAAACCGCCTACAAAGAGCGTACTACTCCCAATGACCCCGCCGATTGAAACCCTGGAAGCACAGTTAAACGATTTTGACCCCGCCCAACGCACGGATGCGCTGACCAGCCTGTTGGCGCTAGTTGATCAGGGAAACATCGTCGTGGTGCCGCCGGCCAACGTCGCCAATATGCACTGCCACACGTTCTTCTCGTACAACGCCTACGGCTACTCGCCGACGGGATTGGCGTGGCTGGCGAAGAAGAGCGGCTATGGTTTTACAGGTATCGTAGACTTTGATGTGCTGGACGGCGTGACCGAATTTCTCGACGCCTGCGATCGCGCGGGCGTGCGCGGCAGCGCGGGGATGGAGACGCGCGTCTTCATCCCAGAGTTTGCCGACCGTGAGATCAATTCGCCGGGCGAACCGGGAATTTTCTACCACATGGGCATCGGTTTTACCTCAACGGATTTAACGGATTGGAACGGAAGTTCCGTTGAATCCGTTGAGAAAACAGAGGCGCGGACGATTCTGGCAAGCCTGCGCGCGCGAGCCGAAACGCGCAACCGCGACGTGGCGGCGCGCGTCAACGCTTACCTTGATCCGGTGACGATTGACTACGACCGCGACGTGCTGCCCCTCACCCCGGCCGGCAATGCAACGGAACGGCACATGGTCGTGGCGTACCTCGAAGCCGCGCAGCGCACGGTGGCCGATCCGGCAGCCTTCTGGGCCGACAAGCTCCGAACTGCGCCCGCCGACATCGCCGCGATCCTCCACAACGGGCCGAAACTCCAAAATCTGGTGCGCGCCAGGCTGATGAAGCGCGGCGGCGTGGGGTACGTCCAACCCGGCCCGGAGATGTTCCCCAGCGTGGAAGAGGTCAACCGGGTCATCGTCGCTGCCGGGGCGCTGCCCTGCGCCACCTGGCTGGACGGCACCACAACGGGCGAGCAGGCCGAGGTGGAATTGCTGGAGCTGCTCATCGGCAAGGGCGTCGTCGCGCTCAACATCATCCCCGACCGCAACTGGAACCTGGCCGATCCGGAGGCCCGGCGCGTCAAGCTGCAAAAGCTATACGAAATCGTCGAGCTGGCGCAAGAACTGGACTTGCCGCTCAATGTTGGTACGGAAATGAACGCGCCCGGCAACCGGCTGATGGACGACTTCGCCGCGCCGGAGCTGGCCCCGGTGCGGCAGGCGTTCCTCGATGGCGCAGCGTTCATCTACGGGCATACCCTCATGCAGCGCGCGTTCGGGCGCGGCTATCAGAGCGATTGGGCGCGGATGCACTTCCCGGCGCGGGTGGAGCGCAATGCGTTTTACACTGAGGTCGGATGGTGTATCCCGCCGGGAGCGGCAGAGCTGGAGCGGGTCAAAAATGGCGGATTGCGCATCATAAATTAAAATGACTATCAACCTATTTCCATAAGGAGGGACCTATTTTATGAAAGGGATTATTCTCGCCGGAGGGTACGGCACGCGACTGTACCCGTTAACGATTGCGTTGAGCAAGCAGATTTTGCCGGTCTACGACAAGCCGATGATTTACTATCCGCTTTCGATGTTGATGCTGGCGAACATTCGGGACGTGCTCATCATCAGCTCGCCGGAGGCGCTGCCGGGGTTCAAAACGCTGTTCAAGGACGGCCGCCAGTGGGGGATGACCTTCAGCTATTGCGAGCAGGCCGCGCCGAAGGGGATCGCGCAGTCGTTCCTCCTGGGCAAGGAGTTCATCGCCGGCGAGCCGGTCTGCCTGATTCTGGGCGACAACATCTTCTACGGGCACGGGCTGCCGGATCAACTGCGCGCGGCGGCGACGTTGACGGAGGGCGCGCTGGTCTTCGCCTACCCCGTGCGCGACCCGGAACGGTACGGCGTGGTGGAATTCGACGCGACGGGCAAGGCGCTGAGCATCGAGGAGAAGCCCAAGCAGCCGCGCTCGCATTATGCCGTGCCGGGCCTCTACTTCTACGACCGGCAGGTGGTGGACATTGCGGAGAATCTCAAGCCATCGGGGCGCGGGGAGTTGGAAATTACCGACGTCAACCGCGTCTATATGGAAAAAGGCGCGCTGCGCGTGGATCCGATGGGGCGCGGCGTTGCCTGGCTCGACGCGGGGACGCACGAGTCGCTGCTCCAGGCGGCCAACTTCGTGCAGGCGGTGCAGGAGCGGCAGGGGATGATGATTTCCAGCCCGGAGGAAATCGCCTACCGACGCGGCTTCATTGACCGCGAGCAGCTCATCAAGCTGGCGACGGCGCTGAAGAGCACGGAGTATGGTCAGCATCTACTGCGGTTGGCGGAAAGCGGGCGGTAAGCCTGCGATACCATCACATTGAGCCGGGTCAACGCCCCGTCCCACGGCAAAGGGGCGGGGCGTTTGTTATGAAGGGGATGGCGGGAGGCTGGGATGAGTTTTTTTGACATGAAAACCGTCTTTTTCAGTTACGCTGTCAGCAATGCGATCGGCACGGGGTTCATCGCCCGCCTGTGGCTGCAAAACCGCCGGCGCTTCGCCGGGCTGGATTGGTGGCTGGCCTGTTTTGCTGCGCACACGGTATCCATGCTGCTGGTCATTGTACGCGGCGCGGTGCCCGATTGGGTATCCATGATCGTCAGCAATGTCTTGCTGGTGGGTGGGACACTCCTCTTATACATCGGACTGGAACGCTTTGTCGCCCAAAGAGGCTCTCAAATCCACAATTACGCGCTGCTGGCAATGTTCACGGTCATCCAGGCGTATTTCGTCTTCATCCGCCCCAACCTGGCCGCCCGTGAAATCAATATCTCGGTGGGACTGTTGGCGATCTGTTTCCAGTGCGCCTGGCTGATGTTGCGCCGCGTAAGCGCAGAGATGCGCCCCATCACCACGGGGGTCGGGCTAACCGCGGTGGCCTATAGCGTGGTCAGCGTCATCCGCATCTTCGTGGATGTGGTCGCGCCGCCGGGCCATGACTTCTTCAAAGAATCCGGCCTCTATGACACGCTCTTGATTCTGACGTACCAGATGCTGTCCATTGTGCTCATCTTCAGCCTGTCCTTGATGATCAATCGCCGCCTGCTGGCCGATCTGGGACGCGACCTCGCCGCGCGCCAGCAGGCGGAAGTTGCGCTGCGGGCGAGTGAAGAGAAATTTGCCAAAGCCTTCGAGGCCAGCCCGGACGCCATCCTCATCACCCGCCTCAATGACGGCAACATCATCGAAGTGAACGAGAGTTTCTGCCGGCTTTCGGGGTATTCGCGCGCGGAAGCGTTGGGCCATTCTACGCTGGCGTTGAATCTCTGGGCCGATCCCCAAGATCGGAACAAGTTCACGGCGGCTTTGCAGAAAAACCACAGCATCCGCAATCACACCTACGACTTTCGCGTCAAGTCCGGGAAGATTTTGCGCGGCCTCTTCGCAGGGGAAATGATACGCCTGGGGGAAGAAATCCACCTCTTGACCATCGTGGATGACATCACCGCCCGCACCCAGACCGAAGCCATCCTGCGGTTGCGGCTGCAATTGCTGGAGTTTGCGGCTACGCACACGCTGGAAGCGTTGATGGAAAAAGCGCTCGATGAAATTGAGGCATTGACCGGCAGTTCCATTGGTTTCTATCACTTTGTCGAAGAAGATCAGGAAACGCTCACGCTGCAAACCTGGTCTACCCGCACCAAACAGGAGTTTTGCAAGGCGGAAGGACAGGGGATGCATTACGGGGTCGAGCAGGCCGGCGTCTGGGTGGATTGCGTCCACCAACGGAAACCGGTCATCCACAACGACTATGCCGCGCTGCCCCACCGCAAGGGGATGCCGCCCGGGCACGCCACCCTGATACGCGAGCTGGTCGTCCCCACCATGCGCGAAGGACACATCGTGTCCATTCTGGGGGTGGGCAACAAGGCCGTGGATTACGATGAGAGAGATGTCGAATGGGTCGCCTACGTGGCCGACGTGATTTGGAGTATTGTCGAACGCAAGCGCACTGAGGAGCAACTGCAAACCTATCAACGCCGGTTGGAAGCGCAAAACCTGGAACTGCGCAAACTCTCGCTGGCGATTGAGCAGAGCGGCAACGCTATCCTCATCACCGATTCCCAGGGCGTCATCGAATATGTCAACCCAAGCTTCGAAGAGACGGCGGGCTATACCCGACAAGAAGTGTTGGGGCAGAACCCGCGCTTCTTAAAATCAGGCGAGCAGGATACGAAATTTTACCGGAAGTTGTGGGACACGATCAGCGGCGGGCAAATCTGGCGCGGCGAATTCCACAACCGGCGCAAAGACGGCACATTGTATTGGGAATCCACCACCATCGCGCCCATCCAGGACGATACCGGACAAATCATCCACTACATTGCCATCAAGGAGGACACCACCGCGCGCAAAGAAGCCGAAGAGGCGCTGCATGAAAAGACCGAGGAACTCGACCGCTTTTTCAGTCTGGCCCTGGACTTGCTATGCATTGCTGATACCGAGGGTTATTTCCACCGCCTCAATCAGGCATGGGAAAAGGCGTTAGGCTATTCGCTGGCGGATATGGAAGGCCACAGATTTTTGGACTTTGTCCACCCAGACGACAAGCCGGCGACCCTGGCCGCCGTCGGCGAGTTAGCCGCCGGTCAGGAAGTAGCCCGTTTTGTCAACCGTTATCGCTGCAAAGATGATTCGTACCGCTGGATTGAGTGGCGTTCAACGTCCTACGGCAACCTCATTTACGCGGCGGCGCGCGACATCACCGAGCACATACAGGCAGAGGGTGCTTTACGCCAGGCCAAAGAAGCCGCCGAAGCCGCGCAGCGCGCCGCCGAAGCCGCCAATCGCGCCAAGAGCGCCTTTCTGTCCAACATCAGCCACGAACTGCGCACACCGCTCAACGCCGTGATGGGCTTCAGCGAGTTGATGGGAAACGATCCCAACCTCACCCCCCAGCAAAAGGAAAACCTGGACATCATTGGACGCAGCGGCGAACATCTGCTCGCCCTCATCAACGCAGTCCTCGACCTCTCTAAAATCGAGGCCGGCCGCAGCGAATTGCAGCCGGAAGTTTTCGACTTGCACGAGATGCTCCTGGGGCTGGGGGAGATGTTCAGCCTGCAAGCCAGGCAGAAGGGACTGACGCTCGTATTTGACTTTGCCCCAGATGTGCCACAATACATCTATGCCGATCAGCAAAAATTAAGGCAAATCCTCATCAACTTGTTGAGCAATGCCGTGAAATTCACCGAAAAGGGGGGTATTATGATGAAAGTTGAAAGCCGAGAAGCGCCCCCTCAATCCCCACCGGCTATCCAGCTGCACTTTGAAATCAAAGATACCGGCATCGGCATCGCCCCCGAAGAGATGGACAAAGTCTTTGAGGCCTTCGTCCAAACCGGCAGCGGTCAGCGTTCCCAACAAGGGACCGGCCTGGGCCTTCCCATCAGCCGCGAGTACGTGCGGTTGATGGGCGGCGACCTCACCGTCCAGAGTGGGACCGGCGTCGGTTCGATCTTCAGCTTCGACATCCACACCGAAATCATCAAGGCCATGCTGACCAACGCGCACCCGACCTATCAAATGGTGGGGCTGAAGCCGGGGCAACCGACCTACCGTATCCTGATCGCCGAAGATGACGAAGCCAGCCGCGTTCTGCTGGTGAAATTCCTTGTGCCATTGGGCTTTGAGGTCGAAGAAGCGCGCAACGGGGCTGAGGCAGTGACCCGCTGGGAAGCCTGGCAGCCCCATCTTATCTTTATGGATATGCGCATGCCGGTGATGGATGGACGGCAAGCCACCCAAGCGATCAAATCCAAGATCGCAAATCAACACTCAAAAATCAACACGGTCATCGTCGCCCTGACGGCCAGCGCCTTTGAAGGAGAGCAAGCAAACTTTCTGAACGCCGGTTGTGACGATTTTGTGCGCAAGCCATTCCGCGAGGCCACTCTCATCGAAATATTAACGCGCCATTTAAAAGTACACTTTGTCTATGCGCCGATGAATGGTCACAAGACCTCTGCCAGCGAAACGCAGAACGAACCGCCGAATGGTAAAAAAATTAAGACACAGCTCATAATGCTCAACCCACAATGGACGGCAACTATGCAGAAGGCCACGGTGGAAGGCGACCTCAAGCAGATGGAAGCCCTCATGGGCGAGATCCGCGAGCAGGCGCCGGAGCTGGCCGGACAATTAACCCGATTGCTTTATAATTTCGAACATGAAGAGATCTTAAAGCTCCTTAAAACTTAACCGTTAGTTGAGAAAGAGCTATTGGTATGGGGACCCAGACACAAAAAGCCAACATCTTGATCGTGGACGATACACCGGCCAACCTGCGCCTACTGATGCAAATCCTATCGCAGGCGGGTCACAGAGTGCGCGTGATCCCCAACGGGAAGCTCGCCCTCCAATCGGTTGCCACGACGCCCCCTGATCTCATTTTGCTCGACATTATGATGCCAGAATTGGATGGCTATGAGGTTTGCGCCCAGTTGAAAACCGATCCGGCCAGCGCCGCGATCCCCATCATCTTCATCACCGCGCTCAACGAGCCGCTCGACAAAGTCAAAGCGTTCAACCTCGGCGGCGTGGATTACATCACCAAGCCATTCCAAACCGAGGAGGTGCTGGCGCGCGTCCGCACCCACCTGCACATTCATGAATTACAGATACAATTGGAAACCGCCAACACGCAGTTGACGGCTCGAAACGCCGAACTACAGGCGCGCAATGCGGAATTGCAGGAAGCCCTGAATGCCATCCACACCCTGAGCGGGCTGATCCCCATCTGCGCCTGGTGCGGCAACAAAATCCAGAATGAGGAAGGGCAATGGGTGAAAGTGGACACGTACATCGAATCCCACTCCGAAGCCACCTTCACGCACGGCATTTGCCCCGATTGCCTGAAGAAGCTAAAATCACCCTGAATCGCTCTCAACGGATGAAACGGACAACAAATGGAAGGTTTCACCGCAGAGGCCACTGAGCACGCGGAGATTTTTTCAACTTCACACGAAGCCGCCAAGCCCACCATGGCTTTTTTCCCTTTGCGTCTTTGCGCCTTTGCGTGAAATAGTCTTTTATACGAGGAGGCACCCTATGAAACACTCACGCGGCGCGAAGACCATCGTCTTCCCCACCCCCGTCTTCATCGTCGGCACCTACGACGAAGCGGGCAAGCCCAATCTGATGGCAGCGGCCTGGGGCGGCATCTGCTGTTCCAAACCGCCATGCCTGTCCGTCTCGCTGCGCAAGGCGACCTACACTTACGGCGCCATCGTCGCGCGCGGCGCGTTCACCGTCAACATCGCCTCGGAGCAGTACGTCAAAGAGGCCGATTACGTCGGCATGGTCTCCGGGCGGGATGTGGACAAGTTCGCCGCCACCGGGCTGACGCCGGTGCGGAGCGAACTGGTAGACGCGCCCTACGTCGCCGAATTTCCATTAGTGGTAGAATGTAGCCTGTTGCACACCCTCGAAATCGGCCTGCATACCCTCTTCATCGGCGAAATCCGCGACGTGAAGGGCGAAGCGGACGTCCTTGACGCCGAGGGCAAGCTGGACATCCTTAAAGTCAAGCCGCTGATCTTTGCGCCCGACGGCGGCAGCTACTACGGCGTCGGGCCATCTCTGGGATCAGCCTTCACCATTGGCAACCAGCTCAAGAAACCGTGACCATTAAAACCAGTAGATGAAAAATCCATTCGTAGTAACTACTTCAGTGGTTCTCTTGACGACTGAAGTCGTTACTACAAGCCTAAAGGCAATCGCCTTTTAATCCTATCATTCCGTAAATCCTGTTATCTGCTAAGGAGAAACCACCATGAACGTAGCGTTCCTGAAACGCGCCCTGGCGCACGACGCCGATGTGATCGGCGCACTGCTGGCCGATATATCTCCGGAGCAAGCCCAGTGGAAGCCCGATGCGGATACCTGGTCGCTCCTGGAAATCATCAACCACCTGTACGACGAAGAACGGGAGGACTTCCGCGCCCACCTCGACCAGACCCTGCACGGGCTGCCGTGGTCGGGGATCGCGCCCTTCGAATGGATCACCGAGCGCCGCTACAATGAACGCGACCTCGCCGCCTCGTTGCAAGCCTTCCTCACCGAGCGTCGCGCGTCCCTGGCGTGGCTGGATAGCCTCGCCGCGCCCAACTGGGATGCTTTCATCGCGCTACACTTCGGCGACCTGCGCGCCGGCGACGTCTTCGTCTCGTGGGTGGCGCATGACCAATGGCATATCCAACAGCTCGCCCAACGGCGACTCGACTACACGCTCACCCAAATCGCGCCCTATGACGCGGAGTATTCCGGCGCGCTCGAAGAATGACGCACACAACCACATAAAAATTTCACCGCAGAGCACGCAGAGGTCGCCAAGTTTCTGTTTTTACTTTGCGTCTTTGCGCCTTTGCGTGAAACAGTCTTGTATTTTCAAGGGAGAAACCATGCCTATCATCGAACCTGAATTTATGGAATTGACAAAAGATTTGGACGTAGCAGCTTTCTGGGAAGAAAACGCGCAATGCCAGGCGTTCACCACGGACAAGCCGCGCTGCGCGCTCTCGTTCTCGCCGGACGACCACTGGATTTTTGAATTCGTGGACGTCCCCTCGACGCTGCGCTATTACCACGACACGGCGTACCGCAACGCGCTCCACGCCGAGGTCAACGCCATCATGCAGGAGTACGTGGGCCGCGCCTTCTTCAACGAGGATTCCTGGGAGAACGAACCGCACCGCATCGAAAACCTCTTCGACTGCGTCTTCACCTACCACGAGGGGGGCACGCCCTGGCTCACCGCCGTCAACGAGGGCGACGGGCCAGACGACGTCGCCGCGTTCACCCGCATCCTCGACAAGGCCGAGGCCACCGACATCCGCGCGTGGGCCTTGCCTGCGCCATTTCTGGCGGAATGGGAAGCCCGCAAAACCGCCGGCAAGCCCCTGCCCTGGCTCGGCACGGGCAGCCGCGGCCCGGCGACAATCATGACGTCCATCCTCAAACCGGAGACGGTTTTCTACTGGATTTACGACCACCCCGACCTGATGCGCCGCTTCCGCGATCTGCTGGCGGAAAAGATGGTGGAATTCAACACCGTGCTGCGCGAATTCAGCGGCAACACTGGCAAAGGCTGGTGGATCACGGATGACAACTGCGCGCTCTTCAACAAGAAGCTCTACCGCGAATACTGCTTCCCCGTCTTACAGCGCGTCCTCGAAGCCATGGCCCCCGCCCCCGCCCGCCGCTACCAGCACTCCGACAGCGCGATGGGCCACCTGCTCGAAATGCAGTACGAGCTGGGCATCCGCGCCGTCAACTACGGCCCGACCGTGGACGCCGGCCTCATCCGCGCCAAAATGCCCGACGCCTATATCCACGGGCAACTGCCGCCCATGCTCCTGCGCAACGGCAGCCCGGAAGACATCCGTCAGCACGTCATCAGCGACTTCGAGAAAGCCGGCGCCACCGGCGGCCTCGAAATCACCACCGCCGGATCCTGCCCCGCCGGCGTCGGCGTAGGCCGGATGCGCTGGCTGATGAAAGTTGTCCAGGAAGAGTGCCGGTACTGAATTACGAATAGCGAATAGCGAATTACAAATTGCGATTCATAATTCGTAATTCGTAATTCGTAATTCGTAATTCGTAATTCGCAATTCACTCACTCACCATTTTGGAGAAACCTATGTCTATCAACGTCCGCTTTACCAACGCCGACTGGGAACGCATCGCCCGCGACTGGAACGCCTGGTGGGCCGGGGAACTGGAACGCCCGCTGGTGGTGCTGGAAACCGTTGACCCGGTTGAGGCCGACTGGTCGCAGTTCACCAAGTACGGCCTCGACACGCCCGTTGAGCAGATTCTCGACAACTGGGAGCGCATCCTCAACGCCGCGTATTGGCTCGGCGACGCCTACCCCAAGTGGTGGGTTAACTATGGCCCCGGCGTCATGGCCGCGTTCCTCGGATCGCGCGTCTCGTGGACGCCCGACACGAGCTGGTTCTGGCCGCTGGAAGGCGTCGAACGCCTGGAAGACATCCACCTGAGCTACGATCCTGACAATCCCTGGCTGCGCCGTGTGCTGGACGTGACCCGGCAAGCCGTGGATCGCTGGGGCGACCAGGTGCTCGTCGGCATTACCGACATCGGCGGCAACCTGGACATCCTCGCCAGCCTGCGCGGCTCCGAGAAGCTGCTCTTCGACCTGACCGACGCGCCGGACGAAGTAGAGCGGTTGGTACACGAGATCACGCCGCTATGGCTGCGCTACTACGACGAGTTCTACGCCATCACCAGCGCCGCCGGGCGCGGGAACGCCTGCTGGGGGCCGTGCTGGTCGCCGGGCAAAGGCTATATGCTGCAATGCGACTTCTCCTACATGATCTCGCCGCGTATGGTCAAGCGCTTCGTCCTGCCCGATCTGGTCGCGTGCTGCGATCACCTGGACTACGGTTTCTATCACATGGACGGCAAGGGCGAGATTCCGCACCTCGACGCCCTGCTCAGCATCGAGCGGCTGCGCGGCATCCAATGGCAGCCCGGCGACGGCCAACCGCTTGCCGACGGCTGGCTACCGCTCCTTAAGCGCATCCGCGACGGCGGCAAGCTCTGCCAGGTCTACGTGGACCGCAAAGGCGCGTTCACCATCCAGAAAGAGCTGGGCGGCCAAGGCTTCCTCTTCCACATCGTCGAGATGCTCACACCGGAAGAGGGGAAAGCGTTCTTGAAGGAATTGCATGGGGTTTAGAAATCAGAATGGCTCGTACTTTCTCTACGGAGGCAATGATGGATCTTACTGAACACATCACCCAAATTCAAGACAACATCCGGCGGGGGCGCTTTGTCAATGAAGCGGCTGTCTCACAAGGAATTGTCATGCGGCTACTCTCTGCACTCAATTGGCCGACCTACGACACGGATATTGTTGCGCCAGAATATACCGTTGAAAGCCGGCGCGTAGATTTCGCGCTGTGTCATCCAACGACACACAAAGCAATGGTCTTTATCGAAGTCAAACGAGTCGGGCAAGGCGAAGGATCAGAAAAACAACTCTTCGACTATGCTTTTGTCATTGGCGTGCCGCTGGCGATCCTTACCGACGGACAGGAATGGCACATCTTTTTGCCCGGTGAACAAGGATACTATCAGGAACGCCGTGTCTACAAATTAGACCTTCTTGACCGCTCTGCCGCCGATAGCGCCGCGCGTATCGCACGCTATCTGGACTACAATGCGGTTTGTAGTGGAAAAGCCCTCGAAGCCGCCCGGCAGGATTATCATAATGTTACCCGCGAGCGCGAAATTCGCGCCACGCTACCGATTGCTTTTGCACGTCTGATCGAGGAACAGGATGAAGGTTTAATTGAGCTTCTCGCAGAAAAAGTTGAAAGCCTGTGTGGATACAAACCCGAACCAGACACCGTTACTGAATTTCTAGCTTCGGGCGTCCCCACCAATGTTAAATCTATAGTCAAGCCGCAGCCTGTAGCTTCGACCTCAGTTAAACCTGTAGCGGTTAAATCACAGGTCGTGCCAACACAGGAATATGGATTTACCTTGCTTGGACAAACTTTCCAGGCTAAAAACCCTACGGATGTATACTTCCAGGTTTTTGAAGAACTCGCACGACGTGACGCCACTTTCCTGCCTCGTTTTGCGGCACTACCTCAACATGGTAGAAAACGCCGTTACCTGGCCCAAACACCAGAAGAACTTTACCCTGGACAACCAGAGTTAAGCGACGCAGCGCACCAACTTACCTCTGGCTGGTGGCTTGGAACAAACTACAGCACCTCCAGCAAGAAAAAGATCATTCAACTGGCCTGCCAGGTGGCCGGGCTGCAATTTGATACGGATTTAAAAGTAAAACTATAATTCAGACCATAATGCCGCGCCCCCAGACAGCGCGCGACACTGAAAAGACTACCCGACTAACGACTACCAGACTAATTTGGAGGACTCCATGACTGACAAACTCACCGACTACCGCCGCGCCGACGCCCCACTGCCCGCCGTCAATCGCCTTTGGCCGCTCTACGGCGCGGGGTTTGAGAACTTCGGTGTGGACGGCAAACCCATCACTGTCCCCATGCCGACCTACGGCCCGGACGAGCTGCTCGTGCGCCACGACGCCTGCGGGCACTGCTTCTCTGACATCAAAGTGATCCACGCCGGGCAGAATCACCCGCGCATCCACCGCAATATGCGCGAGAAGCCTGTGGTGCTCGGCCACGAGGTCAGCATCACCGTCGTCGGCGTCGGCGCGGCGCTGCGCGACCAGTACCAGGTCGGCGACCGCTTCATCGTGCAGGCGGACATCTTCTATCACGGGCAAAACTGCTCCTACGGTTACGAGATTGACGGTGGCCTTTCGGAATACACCGTGATTGACCAGCGCGTGCTCAACGGCGACCACGGCAACTACCTCATCCCCATCCAGAAAGCCGAGACGGGCTATGCCGAGGCCGCGCTGACCGAGCCGTGGGCCTGCGTCATCGCCGCGTACCAACTGCGCTACCGCACCGCGCCGCGCGCCAATGGGACGATGTGGATTATCGGCGCCCCTGGCGCCAAAACGATGTACAGCTTCAGCCAGGGCTTCGATGCGACTGCCCACCCCGCTAAACTGCTGCTGACGAACGTTCCTGCCGGATTCGCCGTGTGGCTGCGGGAACGCGCCGCCCAACTGGACGTGGAAGTGGTGGACGTCCCGGAATTGCCCGACCCGGCGACCGTCGAAACGGACGACGCGCCGGTATCCCCGGCGGAAATCACCGGCGGCAACGGCAAGGGCGTGGACGACGTCATCCTGCTAGGCGCTGACCCCGATCTGATCGAGCGCGCCAGCCCCAATCTGGCGAGCTACGGCGTCATGGCGATCATTGCCGATGCCCCTATGTCTCGTCCGGTCAAGGTGGACGTGGGCCGCATCCACTACAACCGCTGGCTCTACGTTGGCGCGGCGGGAACAGACATCGCCGCAGCCTACAGCGACACGCCGGCGCGCGCGACGCTCAAGCCCGGCGGGCGCGCGTGGTTTGTCGGCGCGGGCGGCCCGATGGGGCGAATGCACGTCCAGGCCGCCATCCAATCGGCGACCAGCCCGGCCATTATCGTCTGCACCGACGTCAGCGACGCCCGGCTGGACGATCTGCACACCAGCTTCAGCCTGGAAGCCCGGCGCAAGGGTGTGACGTTCATCTGCCTGAATCCGATGAACAAAGACGCCTACACCGCCGCGATGGCGGGATTCAAAGAGACCGGGTTTGACGACATCCTCGTGCTGGCCCCCGTCGCGCCCGTCATCAGCGACGCCGCGACGTGCCTGACCCCGCACGGCGTGATGAACATCTTCGCCGGCGTGCCGCGCGGCCAATCCGCGGAGATTGACTTGAGCGACGCCTATCTTAAGCAGACGCGCGTCATCGGCCATTCCGCGTCCACCATCGAGAACATGCGCTTTATGCTGGAACAGGCCGAAACGGGCCAGCTCTCGCCCAACCGCTCCGTCGCGGCCATCGGCTCGCTGGAAGCAGCCTACGATGGCCTCAAAGCGGTGGACGAGACGCGCTTCCCCGGCAAGATCGTCATCTACCCGCACATCCAACCGCTGCCCCTCACTGCGCTGACCGACCTGAAAGACGTGCTGCCCACCGTCGCCGCCAAGCTCAAGGATGGGCGCGAGTGGACGACGGAAGCCGAGGCCGAACTGCTACAGCTCATGCTCTGATACCTATGTCACCAGAAGATCAAGCCGCCCAAGATCAGCTTGCCGCAATCACCGCCTTGCGCGCCAGAGTTGCCGCCCTGGAACGTGAAAATCGGGATCAGCAAGTATTGCTGGAATCCCTGGCGGAACATTCCGATTCCTTGCAGGCTGAGTTGCTGGATTTCAACCTACAGCTAGAGCAACGTGTGGCGGAACGTACAGCTGAATTACAAACGGCTTATCAGGTCCTGGAGAAAATGAATGAAAACAAATCGGTTTTCATTGACCTGATAGCGCACGAGTTGCGCACCCCGCTGACGGTCATCAAGGGTCACGCACAAATGTTACAATCCATTACCGGCAGCCTCCATAACGAAGTTGTAGACCGGTTTGTTGACGGGCTGGTGAAAGGCGCTGAACGCCTGGAGGCGTTGGTCAACAGCACGTTGGATGTCGCCAAGATTGAAAATTCCACCCTCAGTCTGACCAAGCGAGCAGTGTACATGTGGGAACTTTTTGAACCGATTGAAGCAACATACCGAAAAGTGTTGGATGCCCGCGGCTTGAAGCTGACCATAGACATTGCCAGTTTGCCGCCGACGCTGGCCGACGCCAAATTGCTCTATCGCACCTTCGACGAGTTGATCAGCAACGCCGTCAAATATACGCCCGACGGCGGCCAGATCACAGTGACCGGCGATATTTACACGGCAGAAGAGGCCGGAGATGACAAAGCTAACTTTGTGCACCTCAGTGTAGCCGATACCGGCATTGGCATTGCCCCCGACCATCAGCGGCTGATCTTTGAGAAATTCTATCAATTGGGCAAAGTCGAAGTACATTCTTCGAGCCGCACCAATTACAAAGGCGGCGGCCCGGGATTGGGGTTAGCCGTGGCGCGTGGCATCGTTGAGGCGCATAATGGCCGCATCTGGGCGGAAAGCCCTGGTTTTGATGAGCAAAATTACCCCGGAAGCACCTTTCACGTGCTGCTGCCCCTGCTGGCGTGGGAAATCGCCAAGCAAGCGAGCCAGGAATGAGGTTGCGCCCCCCACCCCTGTTAACCTCCGAACCCGGCTCGTATGCCCGCGCAACCATCGTCGAGCGCAAACCGGAAATCATCCGCCGCGTGCTGGCCGACACCCCCTACCCGCCGGACATCGTGGCCGCGTTGGAAGCGTTCCGGAACGAAATTGCGACCGCGCCGGTCGCGCCGCTGACCGAAGATGCGCCGGACGCAGCGTTCTGGAACGACCAGCAGGCGCATTACGCCAGACACACCTGGCTGGACATTCCCTGGTATTTTGCCGAGACGTACTTTTACCGCCGCCTGCTGGAAGCCGTGCGCTACTTCCAGCCCGGCCCGTGGCAGGGCCGCGACCCCTTCGCGCCGCAAAAACGCACGCAGGAAGCCGTCGCGGTCGCGCACCTGGTCGCCGTGTGGCCTGCCATTGAGCAGCTCCCGCCCGCCGAGCGCTTCGTTCTGCTCCTGCACTCCGCCCTCTGGGGCAACCGCGCCGACCTCAGCAACTTCGACGTTAAAGCGAGCGCGCATCACGGGCTGGACGCCCACGCCGAGCGCGACAACCTGCTCATAGACGACACGGATGCAGTGTTGGCGTTTTTCTCTCAACGGATTCAACGGAATTTAACGGAAAAATCCGTTGAATCCGTTCAATCCGTTGAGAAAATAGCTTTTATTAACGACAACGTGGGCGCCGATAGCCTCTTCGACCTGGCGTTGGCCGATTTTCTGCTGACGCAAGGCTGGACGTGGCACGTTGTCTTCTACCTCAAAGACCATCCCCTTTTCGTCTCCGATGCGATGCCGGAGGACATCCGGCTGGTCATCCAACAACTCCAAACTTCGCCCACTCCCGCCGTCGCCGCCCTGGGGCAACGCCTCCACAACGCCTTACTCCCTACTCCCCACTCCCTACTTCCTACGCCTCTCTCCCTCGTCACCGCTCCCTTCTGGACAAGTTGCCTCTCCTTCCACCAACTGCCGTCCCTTCTGCGCGCCGAGTTGGCCCAGGCCGACCTCCGCATCCTCAAAGGCGACGCGAACTATCGCCGCCTGCTCGCCGATAGCCACTGGTCTCCCACCACCCCCATCACCGACGCCGACGCCGACTTCCCCAAACCGTACCTCATCCTGCGCACCCTCAAGAGCGAGCTGATGGTGGGGCTGCAAGCGGGGCAGGCGGGGATGCTGTCCGCCAGTGATCCCACCTGGCTCATCAATGGAAAAAGGGGAATAGTGCAATGGATTGATAAGTAACTCAGTTTCCTATTCCCTATTACACATTATTCATTACCTTAAGGAGGATACTATGTTACCTTTTACATCTACCAAGTGGTTTGGAGTGCGCCTCGGCTTATTGCTGATGCTCGCGCTGACACTGACGCCATCGGCGCAGGCGGCCTCAACCGCGACACTGCCGCCGTATGTGGTGGCGATTCCCCCGCGCGGCACGATCACCATCGCGGTTAACGGCCATTGCCTGAATTATGGCCTGCCGTTCCCAGGCGCCAGACTTGCGCCGGTGGAAGTGGCCGACGACGCCATCCGGGCGGTGATCCTGCACGCCCTTTCAGAAGGCTACTACACACCGGACACATTGGCGCAGACGCAGCAGGCCGTCTGGCACTTCACCGACAAAGTAACGGTAGCAGGCGACAAGTACCAACTGGCGAGCGACATCGTCGCCGCCGCCGAGGGCGCGACGCCGGCCGATTTGGACGCGGCCAGCGCGGCGCTGCCGGACGCGGTCAAGGACGGCAAGGTGTCTGCCGTCGTCTATGACTTCAAAAACGTCTCCAACCCGGCGTACTTTGGCAAAGGGACTTTGCAAATCACGAATCTGACCGATCAAACGCAGGTCGTCCACCTGCCCTACGGCATGGTTTTCAAGGATGTGCGCAATTCCGGCGTGCAGAGAATGGCAATTTTCCCTGCCGAAATCGCCCAGGCGGAAGGCGACTCGCAGACGGCGAAGACGGGCGCGTGCAATCAGGTGGTGGTTACGCTGCCGGCCAAAGCCGTGACGAAGGTGTTGGTTCACGGATATTGCCAGAATTACGGGCTGCCCTTTCCCGGCAAAACGCTGCGCTCGGTCAAACTGGCCGATGACGTGATCCGCAACACCATCTGCTACAACCTGGCGACGGGCTACGTGGAAACCGACCTGTGGCAGGCGCAGTTGGCCGTGTGGCGGCAGACAGACGACCTGGACAAGGGGGCGGAATTTCCCCTGGTCAACGAGATTGCCGCGTATGCCGAGAGCGGCGTTGAACCCGGCGACATCGCCAAAAGCTGCACGGTCTTGCCCGACGCCATTGAAAGCAATCTTGTTTCCGCCGAGATTGACGATTTCACCAACATCTCTGACCCGGCCTACTTTGGCAAGGGCACACTGGTCTTGACCAATCTCACCGATGCAGAACAAACGATCTGCATCCCCTTTGGTACGGTTTTCAAGGATACGAAGCAAACTGGTGTACAGGACATGGGTATTTACCCTGACATGACCCCCGATCCTGGGGATGTCAGTGCGCAAACCGTTCCCGAAGCCAAGGTAGACCCGGCCATGCTGTTGCCGCGCAGCGGCGCGCCCATGGTGGGATTCGGTCTGATCCTGGGAGGAGGCTTGCTGCTCCTGGGTTACGCCTTGCGACGACGGAGCAACCCGGTCAAATGAACGATGCGCGACGGCGGGCGGTGAGCCGGTTGGCCCTCTGGAGCGGCGTCGCCATTCTGGCGGCGACGCTCATTTTGGGCGTCGTCCCCCATTTTTTGTACGCCCAATCGCCGACGCAGAATATCCTGCCAACGGCCAGAGGAGTAACCCTCTCGCCGCCCACTGTCGAGGCAACCGCCACCCCGACACCCACAAACGTCCTACCGACGCCGATGCTTCCGCCGCCAGCCACAGAGAGTATCACGCCGTTGGCGACGGAACCTTCCCCTGTCCCGCCCACGCCTTCTCCCACGCCCACCGCGACGCCGGCCGGCAGTGTTCCCGTTCACCTGCTCATCCCGGCGATCAAACTGGATGCCCCGGTCACGCCAGTGGACACGGTCGAGGTAGAGGTTAGTGGAAAGACGTATACCACGCTAGACGTTCCCACCACCCGCGCCGCCGGGTGGCGCCGCACCTCGGCGGTGCTCGGTGTGGCGGGAAACACCGTCTTCAACGGGCACAACACCCTGCACGGGGAAGTCTTCCGCTATCTGCACAAACTAGAACCGGGGGACGCGATTGAGGTCATCGGCCAGGATGGAATGACCTACGCCTATACTGTCGCCGAAAAAATCATCCTCCCGGAAGCAGGGCAACCCATCGAAGTGCGCCTCCGCAACGCGGAGTATATCGCCCCGACCGCCGACGAACGCCTGACGCTGGTGACGTGCCATCCCTACGGCAGCCTGCGCAACCGCCTAGTCATCATCGCCTACCCGGCGATATCAAAAAGTGAATTTCATGAACAAACTCAGTAGAACCGAAAACCTTCACAACACTGAGATAGAGGCCCGCCTCAGGCACCCTTACTGCGATGCGTTCCCGGCACTTTGGGGATTGCTCGGACTATTTGGCGGCACTGCGCTGATTGCAGCCATTTGCTCCTCCTGGTTCAACGTAACGTCGTTACAAATTGTAGCGTGGTCGCTCGGCAACTTTACGCTGTTCTGGACTTTGTTGATAGGCTATCTCTGGTTTACGGGACTCTGGCAAAGACGCCAGGCGATGCAATTCCTTGCCAGCGACCGCCCTCTGCTCCGTTGGACATACTCCCCTCCCGAATGGCAAGCCATTAAGGCGACCCGTAGGATAAAAATGCAGAGAGCGCGTAAAATGATGCTTGGCAGCATGGTTTTCATGATGTCCCTGACCGGTGGATTGGAGGGGGTAGTGATCGGTCTCTCGCGCTTTGGCAAAGGTATTCTGGGTGGATTGGCCGGCATTGTGATCGGTGGGATCGTCGGTAGTGTTGTGGGGGCGATCATAAGCGCCGGCGGCGCTCTGGCCGCCCGGCGCGCCTATCAAGTGCAAGAACCAGAACAAGTCGCGTTGGGCGACAGAGAGATTTACGCCAACAACTACTACTTCAAATGTGAGGGGAATGATCGTTATATCCAGGGAATACGCCTGCAAATCATTGAGCGTGTGGCACGACTCATTGTGAACGTGCAGAACCCCAAGACCTTATTATTGCTGCCTGTCATCTTCAATCCAACCTACACGGAACATGGTCGCGCAGGAGGAACCTGGGAAATCATCGTCCCGCCGCGGATGATTGACGAGGTTGAGGGTGTTCTGCCGCACATCACCGTGAGTTCTAAACCATCGTAAAAGAGGATAAATATGGAGAAGCCATTACAAGACAAAATCGCCCTTGTGACCGGCGGCGCGCAGGGATTGGGGGCAGCGCTTTGTGAGCGGCTGGTGCGCGAGGGCACGCACGTCGTCGTCGCCGACCTGAACCTGGAAGGCGCGCAGCAGACCGCCGCCGCCATCGCCGCGCAGACCGGTCGCCGCACGCTCGCCGTCAAAGTGGACGTGACCGACGAAGCGCAGGTCGCCGCGATGGTGGATTACACGGTCGCCGAGTTTGGCCGGCTGGACATCGTCGTCTCCAACGCCGGCGTTCTCATTTCCGGCCCGGCCGACGAGTTTGACGCCAGGAAATGGCAACTCGTCATCAACGTCAACCTCGTCGGCTACTTCCTGGTCGCCAAACACGCTATCCGCGTGATGAAGCCACAGCGCAGCGGCGTCATCATTCAGATCAACTCGAAGTCCGGCAAGAAGGGCAGCTTCAAGAACTCCGCCTACGCCGCCTCGAAGTTCGGCGGCATCGGCCTGACGCAAAGCCTGGCGCTGGAACTGGCCGAAGAGGGCATCCGCGTCAACGCTGTCTGCCCCGGCAACCTGCTCGATTCGCCGCTGTGGACGGAGTCGCTGTTCAAGCAGTACGCGCGCAACCAGGGCATGACCGAGGCCGAAGTCCGCCAGAAGTACATTGACCAGGTCCCGATGAAGCGCGGCTGCACCTACGATGACGTGTGCAACGTTGTCGTCTTCCTCGCGTCGGATCAGGCGAGCTACATGACCGGGCAGGCGATCAACGTCACCGGCGGGCAGGAGATGCGTTAAAATGGAGACTCGAATCAAACATCCTTACCGCCAAGGCTTCCCGGCATTTCTGGGATTGATCGGACTGTCCGGCGGCATTGCGCTGGTCGCCGCCGCGCTCACCTGGCTCGGCGTGGCGGAATTGGAGGCTGCGGTGTGGATCGCTGGCGCCTTCGCGGCGTTGTGGATTTTGGTGCTGGTCATCACCTGGCTGATGGGCCTGCGGCAGATGAGCCTGGTGCGGCGCTTCCTCGCCAGCGACCGGCCGCTGGTGCGGTGGACGTACACCTTTCCCGAATGGGAAGCTCTCAAAGAGGCCCGCAAGGAAGAAACGCAGGGGGATTGGAAGCTGGCCCTCGGCGGCCTGACCGTCATCATGGCCCTGGCCGGCGGATTGACGGGGGCGCTGATCGGCTTCGATGAAGGCGTCGGTGAAGGCATTTTGGGCGGCCTGGCCGGCGTCGTGGTCGGCGGACTCTTCGGCGCCGTCCTGGGGGTGATTGTAGGCGGTGGCAACGCGCTGGCGGCCTGGCGCGCTTATCAAGCGCAGGAACCAGAGCAAGTCGCGTTGGGCGCTACGGAAATTTACGCCAACGAAGTCTATTTCAAAAGCGATGAAGATCGTTATATCCAACGGGTACGCCTGGAAACCGCTGAGACGGCCACCCTGCTTATGGCAGAGTTGTGGAATCCCAAAATCCGAGGCAGCGCGGAAGAAACCTGGGAGATCGTCGTCCCGCCGCGGATGATCCGCGAAGTGGAAGCGATTTTGCCGCGCATCGCCGTCGGTGCGGATGCGTCTGGCGAGGAAGAAGCCGAATAAGAAAAATCACGGGGGCGACCGACCACGAATGAAGCACGAATGCACGAATAGCGATGATCGTCGGATAGTACACATAAAATACCGGGGAGGTGTAACGCCTCCCCGGTATCTTGGGTCATTATTCTTTCATTACTGCCAACTGCTGTTCTAAATGTTCTTTATAGTGACGCAGAAGAAAAAAAAGAACTACAGCTACAGGGATCTCCCAAGCATTTTCTACTTGAAGGTGTCCCAAACTAATCATGAAGCCTAATGGTACACCAATCACAATGAGCAGTAAATAACCAGATACTATCCAATATGCAAGGCTAACTAGCGTCAATAGGTCTGATTTTTGCTCATAGTTGCTTTTGTCCACCGCCAGCTCCTCATTATTACCAAGGTATTCAATCCGTCAAAATCGCTCATCAAAGTGTCACGCGCAAATCTTACTACAAGAGCATTTTTTGGCAAGGCCGATCACGGGGGCGGATGTGTGCCGCTACAAATTCGCTTTGACTTTTCACTGAACACGCCTATCCTGCAAAAGCGATGGAAACCGCAACCTCCGCGGCGCGCGCCTGGAAACCGGCGAAACGGCCACCGTGCTCGTCCTGGACGTGTGGAATCCCAAGATTCGGGGCAGCTCGGCGGAAACCTGGGAGGTCGTCGTCCCGCCGCGGATGATCCGCGAAGTGGAAGCGATCTTGCCGCGTATCGCTGTCGGCGCGGATGCGTCTGGCGAGGAAGAAGGTGAATAAGAAAATTCAACAGAATACCGGGAAGGCGTTATGCCTTCCCGGTATTTTAGGTCATTCTTTCGTCCCCCACAAATAACTTGCGTTACGTCCATTATGGCGCTTCTTCCACTGTAAACTCGGCGACTCCCAAAGTGCTTCTCCCGTACATGATGGATACCCCATAATGACCCGTAGTGAAACCCTCATCCCTCGCGATGCAGTGAGTCACAGGCCCACTTCCCCACTTGACGCTATCCCTTTGCATAAATTCGTTGTTGTGATTCCAAAATACCTGCAAATAGCTCTCCTCGTCAACTTTTAAATCGCCGCAAATGCATATCTGCGGCTCGGTAGAGGATATGATTTCGGGGAGAGCAATAGGAAGACCTTTCGCATCGCGCCCCTTACAGGAGATCAAGCCGGTCAACTCTGCCGATATTGGCTCCTCTCCCACTGTAAACTCAGTAAACCCCAAAGTACTTCTCCAATACACAACAGACACTCCATAATTCCCAGGAGCGAAACCACTATTCTTTACGATACAGCTAGTCACAGGCCCACTACCCCACTTGACAGTATCTCTTTGTAAACTCTCCCTTTCATAAGCCCAAAATACCTGCAAATAGCTTTCCTCATCAACTTTGAAATCACCGCAGATACATATCTGCTGCTCGGTGGGAGATATGATTTCGGGGAGAGCAATGGGAGCGCCCGCCGCGTCACGACCTTTGCAGAGTGTAAAATCGGTCAACTTTGCCGGTACTGGTGTTGGAGTTGTGGCATTGCAACATAGGCAACCCAGTGTCCCTAATATAACGAGAATCTTTAACAGCCAAGAATACTTCATCACGTCCATAACCTCATTGAAAACATCCGTTGTTAGTTTAACCCCATCGCCATTTCTTACAACTTTACCGGTTGCCGAGAGTGTATATCAAAACTTCGCAGCCTGCCTATATGTTGGGAAATCAGAATACTCTCAGCGATTTCTTAGAGGATTTTCAGGTTATTTCGCTATGATCATCATGCCACGCAGGGAAGGGCATAACAAAAAAGGATAAAGCAAGACCAACCAGAAAGGAGGTGGCAAAACGACCGATACTTTATGAAAGAATAGCCATACGGAATTGGAATAGCCCTACCAGGGCAGATGCTAGATAAACATCATCTAGGAGGTATAAGAGATTGAAGACAAAGAAACGACTATGGATACCCTTATTGAGTAGTTTGACCCTACTCGCCGCTATTGCCGGCCTATGGTGGTTCGGCCACGCTAACACGGTTAGTGCAGCGGAAGACTTGAAAACAATCACGCAATCCACCACCAACCCCGGCTTGCTGGGGACTGGCTATCTCAATCACGGCGGCGGCCCCGGCTTCAAGGGCGGCCTCGGCTTCAAGGGCGGCGACATTGACTACGAGCCACTGCTGGCCGACGCCCTGGGCATCACCGTAGAAAAACTCCAGGCCGCCTACCAGACCGCCCGCGACGCGGCCATTGATCAGGCTGTGGAAAAGGGCCTCATCACCCAGGATCAGGCCAACCAGATGAAAGTCTGGGGTGGCGGCGAACGTGGCTTCCGCTTAGGGCATGGCAACAAGGGGGTGGACGACGCGAACGCCATTGACGAGCAAGCGCTGCTGGCGGACGCGCTTGGCATCACCGTGGAGCAACTCCAGGCCGCGCGCGAGACGGCGAATCAGGCCGCTATCGCCCAGGCCGTGGAACAAGGTCTCATCACCCAGGAAGAAGCTGACGCTATGCAGGCGCACAAGAACGTCCAGAGTTATCTCGAACGCGACGCGCTGTTGGCAAAAGTGCTGGGGATGACGATGGAGGAATTGCAAGCAGCCTATGACGAAGGCAAGACCCTGACCGATCTGATGACCGCGAAAGGGCTGGACGCCGCAACTGTGCGGGAGAAGCTGCAAGCAGCTTACTCTGAAGCTCTCGCACAGGCAGTCACCGATGGCGTCATCACCCAGGCCCAAGCCGACGCGATGCAGAGCGACGGCATCGGACTGGGCGGCATGTCCGGCAACCGGGCCCCCGGCAGCCGGATGAGACCGGGGGGACGCGACGGAAATCGCGGACGTGGGGGCGAATGGGATTGCCCTTGCACTCCGAATACCGACACGGATACCGACGACACTTCTGAATCCGGCTGGCGTGCGCCGAATCGCACCACCCGGACAGGCAACGACGCATAACCGATAACGTTCCTCGCATCACAACCAACTTCCCGGAAGCGCCCTCCTGCTTCCGGGAAGTTGGTTTTCAAGGACGCCCCTACCCCTTGAGGCTGCCATCCAGGAAATTCAAGACCCTTGCCACGTTTTCCGGCGCGCCAAACACCGGGTCGCTGTGCCCGGCGTCCGGGAACAGGTCAAGCGTGACGTGCGCCTCCCCCAAAATTGCGCGCACTTTGGCGGCAAAGTTGGCCGACTGTTGGTAGGGAACCGTATCGTCTTTTAGCCCGTGCTGAATCAAAAATGGCGGCGCGCCGGCTCTAATGTAGGTTTCAGGGTTGGCCGCGCGCACCAACTCCGGGACCTCCGTGATTTTGCGGCCCAGCAGCAGCGATTCGGGCGAGTCCGCGTCGCAGTGCGATTCCACGCCGCACAGCATCAGCCCCGAGTCCATCAACTGCGCATCCATCAACAGGAAATCCGTCGGCGGGAACCAGGCCACCACCGCCTGTACCGCGCTGGATTGTGCGGGATTCCCCAGGCGCAAGTCTTCCAGTTCCAGGACGCCCGCCGTGACGCCCGCCATCAACGCCTGATAGCCGCCCGCCGACCCACCCCACACCGCGATTCTGGCCGGATCGAAGCGGTACGCAGCCGCATGGGCGCGAATCCACCGGATCGCCGCCTTCACATCATGCACCAGCGCCGGGAATTTCGCCTCGCCGCTCATCCGGTAGTTGACGCCGACTACGGCGTAGCCTCGACTCAATCCTTCGAGCATCGGCACAAGCTGCACATCGCGCTTGTCGCCCCCCATAAACGCGCCGCCGTGGATGGACACGATCACCGGGAATGGGCCGTCGCCCTCCGCCGGCCAGTAAATATCCAGCTTTTGCGCCGCCGAGACGGGCGCGTAGACCAGATCGAATTCCTTGCGCCGGATAAGATCGGTATTCGCCTCTGGAATCACAAAGGGAACCGCATTGGGCATTTCAGACATAGTGACCTCACTTTCACTCAATATGGAAGTTATACGGTAAAGTATAACACAAGAACGTTACTAAACCTGTTAGGATGTCATCCGGGGGTGGGCGTCAAAATTTCGCGAACCGCTCGCGTGCAGCGGGATAAGATTCCTCACAAAAAGCGTTCGGAAACTTGTCCTGAATGAAATGAAGGATGACGTTCAGATTCCCGTTTAATCCATTCAATCCGTTGAGGCCATTGTCAGAGAAGAACCACAACGAGTAATCCCGTTGTTTGAATTATCACAGATTGCGATATACTTAAACCTAATTCATACTATTTGTGTTTTCTATTCCCTCTCTCAAAAAATCAAAGGAGACTCATGATATTCACTTTACGACACGTTCAATGTTGGCGTTGGGGTCTGGCGCTATGTGTAGCGCTAGGCATGATGTTGTTCTGGCAACCGTTGACGGTGCGCAGTATGGCTGTTGACGCCGTTTCAAATGACCCCGACATCGGCCGGGCCAGCGACTGGCCCGCCCCGCTGGCCCAGGAGGCAACGCCGCCGACCTTGTCGGGTCTGTATCCGCCGCGCAACGCGATCACCACCGCGCTGACCACGACCATCACGGCCCGGTACAACCAGCCGATGACCGCTACCAGCGTCACCAGCCGCACCTTTGTCGTCCACGGGATGCAGAGCGGCGTCATCACGCAAGTTCACGGGCTGGCGGATGCTTACACCCTGGCCGTCACGCCCACCCGCGCCTTCCACCAGGGCGAGCTGGTGTACGTCATCGCCACCACCGGCACGACCAACGTCACCGGGACGCATCCCCTGAGCAGTACCCAATGGCAGTTCAACGCCGGCGTGGCCACCCCGCGCTGCGTAGCCGGCTTTAGCGACATCGCCGCCGGCCTGACGGGGGCAAGGTTTAGCCACGTGGCCTGGGGGGATTATGACGCCGACGGCGACCTCGACTTTCTCCTGACGGGCTGGGGGGCGAGCGGTATGGTTAGCCAGATCTATCAGAACACCGGCGCCGGCTTTAGCCAGGTCTATCCCGGCAGCCTGCCCGGTGTGAGCTACAGCAGCGCGGCCTGGGGGGATTATGACGCCGACGGCGACCTCGACATTCTCTTGACCGGCTATACCGGCGGCTACATCGCCCGGATCTATCAGAACACCGGCTTGGGCTTCAGCCAGGTCTATACCGGCAGCTTGCCCGGCGTGTATAGAAGCAGCGTCGCCTGGGGCGATTACGACAACGACGGCGATCTGGATATCCTCCTGGCGGGAGATACCGGCAGCGGCAACATCAGCCGGATCTATCAGAATACCGGCGCCGGCTTTAACCAGGTCTATGCCGGCAGCCTGCCCGGTGTGTCGTGGGGCAGCGTGGCCTGGGGCGATTACGACAACGATGGCGACCTCGACATCCTCTTGACCGGGAATACTGGCAGCGGTACGCTTTCCCGAATCTATCAGAACACGGGCGCCGGCTTTAGCCACGATAGCTCTGTCAACTTGCCCGGCATGTCTATGGGCGCCGCCGCCTGGGGGGATTACGATAACGACGGCGACCTCGACATCCTCTTGGGGGGAGGGGTGGCCCAGGTCTATCAGAACACGGGCGCCGCCTTCAGCCCGGTCTATACCAGCAGCTTGACGGCAACGGCTTTGGGCAACGCCGCCTGGGGGGATTACGACAACGATGGCGACCTCGATATCCTCTTGACCGGGGAGAACCAGAGTAACTTCAACGCCACGACCCAGATCTACCGGAACACCGGCGCCGGCTTTAGCCCGGTTCACACCGGCAGCCTGCTGGCCGTGGAGATGAGCAGCGCCGCCTGGGGTGATTACGATAATGACGGCGACCTCGATGTCCTCCTGGCCGGCGATAATAACGACAGCCTCTTTGCCCGGGTCTACCGCAACGAGGACTGTATTGCAGACCTGGCCCTGACCAAGTCCGTCACGCCGGCAGTCGCCACGCCCGGTACAACCCTTACGTATACACTGGCCTTTACCAACGGAGGCTTCGGCCCAGCGCTCGGCGTGATCATCACCGACACGCTGCCGGTCAGTGTGACCAATGTGAGCGTCAGCAACAACGTAGTCATCACCGATACCGGCTTCCGCCCCGCCTACGTCTGGCAGGTGCAGAATCTGACGAGCGGGCAGTCGGGCCGCATCACCATCATCGGTGTGCTCCGCAACGTATTGCCGGCGGGCGTCTTCACCAACACCGCCACTATCGCCACCACCGGAGCTGAGGCCTACCTGGACGACAACGAAGGCCGCGCGAGCCTCACCGTGATCAACACCGCGCCTATCCTGGAGGCCATCGGCGACCGGATAGTGGATGAACTGACCCCCTTGACCTTCACGGCCACCGCGACGGATACCGACATCCCCGCGCAGCCGCTCACCTTCACGCTTGGCGCCGGTTCGGTGGGCGCGATTACGCCGGGCGGCGTCTTCACCTGGACGCCCACCGAGGCGCAAGGGCCAGGCGTTTACATGGCTACTATTCAGGTGAACGACGGCGCGCAGGTAGATAGCGAGACGGTGAGCATCACTGTACGCGAAGTCAGCCAGCCGCCGACCTTGTGGCCCATTAGCGGCCAGACGGTCGCGGCCGGGGCGCCAGTGCGCTTCGTCGCCCACACCACCGATCCCGACCTGCCCGCTCACCCGCTGACCTACACGCTGGACGCGGGATCGGTGGGGAGCATCACCGCGCGCACCGGCCACTTCACCTGGACGGCGAGCGCGACGCCGGGCGTGTACACCGCCACCGTGCGCGTGACGGATGGCGAATGGGCAGATGCCGAAACGGTCGCCATCACCGTCACCGAGGACACCCCCGGCATCGGGCAGTGGGTGCTGGCCGCCAATCTCTCCGTCTCCGACCTCCATGTCGTGGATACCACGGACGACGCGGTCTATGGCCCCTTCCTGGATGGGCGCTTAGGGTCAGACGGCGGCGGGCGTTTCGACGTCGCCGTCACGCCGGACGGCAAAACGGCGCTGGTGTCCAACTTTGGGGACCGAACCGTCTTCTTGATTGACGTTACCCACCCCATCAGCCCCTCGCTGATTGCCTCCGTGAAAGTTCCCTTCTTCGCCGAGGATATTGCCATCTCGGCTGACGGGCGCTACGCGCTCGTGGCCGATAATGGGTCTTCACGCCGATTGGCGACCATTGATATACCCGCAGCTTCGTTGGTCTACACTGCCGACCTGGGAACGGCTGGCGCGCAAGGCGTCGCCATCGCCCCTGACGGCACGGTGATCTTCCCCGATTACTTTGGGAAGAGCATCCACACCCTGGTGTTGGCGGAGACCGGCGTGCTGACGTATCCTGCCGGGATGACGCAGCCTAGCACCTATACCTACACTGATCTGATGAGTCCCATCAACGTCGGCATCGCGCCGGATGGGCAGACGGTCATCGTCTGCGACGTCGCCACCAGCACGGTGGGCATTTACCAGATCGTCGCGCCGGGCGTGCTGACGTTTACCGGGTTGGTCACAGGCGCGCATGGGACCCCTTACGAGTTCTATGATTCCGGCGGCGGGGACCTCATCTATCCGGGCGTGCAATCGGTGGCCTTCAACGCCGCCGGCGACAAAGCCTATCTTTCGATCAATAATCTACGCACGAATGACATCACCGGCACGAACACCGGCGACCGCGTGGGCATCCTGGCGATCACCGGCCCCAGTCAGGTCCACCTGGAGGCCGGCGGGGTGGCGACCGTGCCGCATCAGACCGGCAGCCAGTTGTTCGGCGTGGATACCCTCGCAATCGCCGGCCATAAGGCTTATGTGGGCTATCCAAACGCCGGTAGCGCGTGGGATCCCACGACGCTGGCGGTGGTAGACCTTGCCGACGAGAGCGTGACCACCACGATGGTGTTCACCGCAGATACGCACATTCCCCTCGGCGTGGCGGCCATCCCGCAGCGCCGCCTGGATTTGCACCAGACAGTCAGCGAACCGGCGCCGGCCCCCGGCCAACTCATCACCTACACCCTGACGTTACGCGGGACCGGGCCGGAGATTTCCGAGATTACGCTCCTGGATACGCTGCCGCCGGAAGTGGACTTCGTCGGCCCCATTACCGTCTTCCCGCCCACTGCCGGCATCGCCGGCAGCGTCCCGCCCACACTGGCGACCCATCTAGTCGTCTCACCGACTCAACCAGTCACAGTCACGATCCCGGTGCGCGTGCGGATATTGCCGCCGGATACTGTGGTCCTGAACACCGCGCGCGCGGAGAGCTTCCTGCTGAGCCTCCCGGCCAGTGCGCCCCGCGCCTTCACGGTAGCGCGCCACCTGGCGCTGCACAAGACCGTCAGCGACCCGACGCCCAATCCGTACCAGGGCCTCACCTACACCCTGACGCTCACCAACACCGGTGAGACTGACGATCCGGCAGTGATGCTGACCGACACGTTGCCCGCCCAGATGGTCTTCAATGCCTGGGTGACGCAGCCGACCGGCGCGCAGGCCGGCCCTGGCGGGGTCGCCTGGAACGGCCTGCTGACCGCCCGCGAAGTCCTCACGTTCACCTTCACCGTCACCCAGACCGCCAGCTACGACGAGGTCGTCGTCAACACCGCCGCGTTCAGCGGCATGGGGCAAACCGGCAGCGCGGCCGTCACGTATACGGTTGCGTCCAATGTCGCGCCGGCGCTGAATGTCATTAGCGACCAGGCAACCGATGAGCTGGTCACACTGGTCTTCACCGCAACGGCCAGCGATGCCAACGGCTATCCGCCCCTCGTCTACAGTCTGGACGCCGGTTCGGTGGGCGCGCTCACACCGGGCGGCGTCTTCACCTGGATGCCCACCGAGGCGCAAGGCCCCGGCGTCTATACCGCCACCGTCCGCGTCAGTGATGGCGCGCTGGAAGCCAGCGAAACCTTTACCATCACCGTCGCCGAAGTCAACACCGCCCCCGTCCTGGCGGCCATTGGCGACAGGGCGGTGGCTGAGTTGACGCTGCTGACTTTCACCGCTGCCGCGACGGATACCGACATCCCCACTCAATCCCTCACCTTCACCCTGGCCGCCGGCTCGGTGGGCAGCATCACAGAGGGCGGCATCTTCACCTGGACGCCCGCCGAAGTGGACGGCCCCGGCGTCTTCACGGCTACCATCCAAGTGAGCGACGGCGCGCTGGTAGACAGCGAGATAGTAAGTATCACCGTGGCCGAAGTTAATGCCGCGCCCATCCTGGGCGCACTGGCGGATCGCCTCGTGCAACTCGGCGCAACCGTGAGCTTTACGGCGACTGCCAGCGACGCCGACATTCCGGTTAACCCACTCACGTTCACACTGGATGCCGGCTCGGTCGGGGCCGTTACGCCGGGCGGCGCGTTCGCCTGGACGCCGGAGGCGGCAGGCGTCTACACCGCCGCACTCCGTGTCAGCGATGGCGCCCTGAACGCTGCCGCCGAGTTTACCATCACCGTCACGCCGGAACCCGTCTACACGCTGCACATTGCACTGGCGGGCGACGGGCAGGGGACGGTCGCGCCGGGTGTGGGCGACCATACTTACGTTAGCGGGACGACGGCCCTGGTCACCGCGACGGCGCAGCCCGGCTCAGCGTTCGTGGGTTGGAGCGGCGCCGCCACCGGGACGGCGAACCCGGCCAGCATCTTGATGAATGGCAACAAAATCTTGACAGCGACGTTCCAGGACATCCGTCTGGCCGCTTTCACCCTCACCGCGCAGCCCGCCGCCGTGTACGCCAACGGCCTGGATGAAGTCGCGCTCCGCTTCACCGCGACGACGGCAACCGGCAATGGCGCGCCCTTCGCCGGCCGCGTCGTGACGGTGACGTGGACGCACGGTTTCTACGCCAGCCCCATCACAGCGACGCTGGACGCCGCTGGCGCCGGGACCGCCCGCTACGTCGCCGGCGTCGTCCCCGGCACGGCTAACCTGACGGCGACCATCACCGACGAAAGCGTCATCCACACAGCGACAGCCGCAGTAGAACTCTGGCCCAACCCACTAGCCGGCGCGCTGGATTTTGTGACCGGGAATGAGTTGATTACGTACACCTTTGTCCTCACCAACGTCAGCGGCGGCTCGCAAACCGGCGTGGTGCTGACGGGCAGTATCCCGGCGGACACGGCGTTGGTCGGTGTGACAGGGGGCTTCTCGGTGACGATGGGCGGGGATTACGGCTGGGGGTATGTCACCTCGCCGGTGGAACCCAAGCTCCATCTGAAAGCCGGCGAAACCTACACCGTGACCTGGACCGTGCGTCCCCTGAACCGCGTCGGCGATATCATCACCCAGGCGCACGCAGAAAGCGACACCGCCCGCCTGCGCTTGGGCATCGTGCGGCGCATCTATCGCATCCTATTGCCGAATATATCCCGCAACGCCAGGTTTTAGTCTGATCCATCCCTGACAACCACACTCGCCCCTCAAGCTCAAACCGAGGGGCGAGTGTGCTTACAATGCACCGAGCAGCAATTCCGTCCCATACAAAATCTGCGCTTCCAAATCCACGCGCTCCGGCGCAAAGGCCCACAACAGCAGCGTCCCTTCGAGCAGCGCCGCCAGGGCGATGGCGACTTTTTCGGCGTCCACGGCGCGCAATTCGCCGCTTGCCACGCCCTGCTCAATCACCGGCGCGAGGATGGCGATGAATTCCGCCACAAACTCCCCTAGCACCTCGCGGGCGGCGGATTTGCGCAGACCCATCGCGTAAAATTCGTAGAGCAAGGGGAGCAAGGGCCGCATCCGACGTAATTCGGCCACCAGGCGGGCGGCAAATTGGCGCAGTTGCTCCTTGACTGGGTCGGCACTCGCCGCCGGGGTCCGAAAACCGTGCAGCATGGACGCAAACAGCCGCCGCAAAATCACCCCGATCAGCGCGTCTTTGGTCTTGAAGTACAGGTACAGCGTCGCCTTGCTCAATCCGGCCTCCGCGCCGATGTCTTCCATGCGAGCCTTTTCCACGCCGTGCTCGGCAAAGACCTTGAGGGCCGCTTCAATGATTTGTTCGGTGCGTTCTTCAGTGACGTTAGGTTTAGGGGACATTGTTCACTCCCTGACGCCTCGGCCAGAACATCCCGGTGCGCGCGCAGTAGTCGGCATAGGCTTGCCCGTAGCGCAGGAGCAAATCCCTCTCCTCTTCCACACTCCACCAGTACCACACGCCCAAATACACCAGGGAAAAGATAGCCAGGAAAGGTGAGTTAACCAACAAGGCTATCACAATCCAGATCGGCGCCTCGCCCGCAGCCTGCGGGTGGCGGATTTTGTTGTAGATACCGCCGTACATCGTGTGCGACTTGTCGGACGCCAGCGCCTCACTGCCGGCGTCGCGCACGCCCCAGATCATCAGCCCCATTGCCGGAATGCCGATGATGGCGGCGAGCACCACGCTGACCCAGTAGGGCCAGGGGAAGCGGGCAGGCAGCGGGTCAATGGGCAGCGGATACCAGTGATAGAGCACGTAGTTGACGGCGGCGATCCCCATCGGGATTATCCCGACCATGCGATATTGTCCACAACGCCGGTAAGCCTTCTCCCCAATCTTCTGTTCCAGATGCGCCGGGCGCACGCTGAACACATACAACACCGAGAAAGTAATCGAAGAAACGATCAATACTGCGAAATTTAGCCAACCTAACATTGCTTACCCTCACCCCCTCGCATCTTCCCCACCGGGCAATGAATATTGGGGCATCTGCCGCAGATGAAGGCGAGGATTTGGATGGCGGCGATGGCGGTCAGCGCCCAAAAGACAAAACCCGCCGTCACGTTCCGCCAAAGCCAGAGTTGCGGCAGACCGAGGATCAGCAGCAGCACGACGACTACGGCGACCTGTTCGGCAGTGGAATACGGCCCCGGCTTGCGCGGGAACCGCCCGGCGATCATCCCCGGCAGAACGTGCGCGCAGCATTGCTTGCATGGGCACTTGGCGCAATAGGCGTAAAGAATCGCGCCCATCCCCACCCCACAGAGCGCGACATACCCCGCCGCCCAGCCCCAGGCGACCGGGACCAATACCCAAAGCGCAATGCCGATGGCAATTCCAACCAACGTAACGCTCATCACGCCATGAAATCGTGTCATTGTGTTACCTCCTCAAGTAACTATGGTTGACTCTTAAATAACTTACTGACCAGTCAGTTATTATTTTACCCACCCCCGCTCAGTTGTCAAAGGAGTCATAGTGACTGTTCCATCATCTCTCAGTGAACTCTCAGCGCGCTCTTGGAATTCTTTCAACAAGACCTGGTATGCTAATGCTGTATAATCAAACAACAGGAGAGAACCTATGCGTAACCATAAAACGAACCGTACAAAAGCTAATTTGTTCCTGGATATCGCGCTGGCCGGCGCGTTTCTGGTCTCTTTGAAGCCTTTCCTCACGGGGATGGCGATCCACGAATGGTTGGGACTGGTTATCGGCGTCGCCATTGCCATCCACATCCTGCGCCACTGGCCCTGGATTGTCGCCGTGACCGCCAAGCTGAATCGCAAGACGCCGCAGCAAGTACGCCATTACTATGGGCTGGACACCGCCCTGCTCGCCGGATTTCTCAGCATCATCGGCAGCGGCATCTTGATGTCACAAACGGCCCTGCCGTTGTTCGATTTTCGCGGTACGCCCTACCTCTTGCTGGCGACGTTCCACAAGTATGTCTCGTATGGGACTTTGACGCTGCTCATCGTCAAGTTGGGGTTGCATGGGAAGTGGCTCGTCAACGCAGTAAAATGTCACGTCCTGGGGATGGCGCGCACGCCGGTGAGCGCGCCAACGGCCCCCGTCCCGGCTCCCCAGCGCGCGGCGCAGGCGACGCTCAACCGACGGCAGTTCCTCGTCCTCGGCTGCGGCGCGGTGTGTGCAGCGGCGCTCCTGGGGAAGTGCAATCCGCAATGGGAGGCGGATGATGAGACGGCCGAGGCTGCTGCGATTGCTCAGGACACAGATACCGTCGCCATCGTCCAGAATACCGCTATTGTTGCTCAGAGTACTGTGGCGCCCACCGCCACGAGTACTCCGGCAGCCGTCGCCGCCGAAAGCACGGAAGCCGCCGTAGAGGTCGTGGCGCAGCCGACGCCAACGGTCGCCGCCGCGACAAGCCCTTCAACCTCGCGCCCGACCACCCGCTGCCCGCACGGCCTGGTCAATGACCCTTACCCCGGTCGCTGCCGCCGTTATACAGATAAAAACGACAACGGCATCTGCGATTTCTCCGAGACGGCATAAAATCACGCCAGAAAGCTAATTCAGATCAATAAAACGTAAAACGTGAAACGTAAAAGCATTACGCTTCGCGTTTTACGTTTTATTTTCCCCTCTTGTCAAATTCACAACCCCTGCTATAATTTCGCCATCGAAATATTAGCCGTCTAACTAATTACATCAAAATTCATCCTCAACGGATGTAACAGAATTTAACGGATATTCTTTCCGTTTAATCCGTTCAATCCGTTGAGGCCATTTTCAAGAGAGGAGCAGCAGGTGGGTTCAGACGCAGAGCACGAAACGCTCGATTTTATGCTCGCCCAGGTATGCAAGTTACACCGCGCGCGGGCGGACGCGCTGTTGGAAGCGCTGGGGCTGTATCAAGGCCAGCCGCACGTCCTCTTTGCGCTGTGGGGACAGGATGGGCAAACCCACCGGGAACTGGCAGCGCAGTTGCACGTCCGGGCCGCCACGATGACCAAAATGGTGCAGCGGATGGAGAGGGCCGGCTTTGTGGAGCGCCGCGCCGACCCGGAAGACCAGCGCGTGTCGCGCGTCTACCTCACCGAGGCCGGGCGCAGCATCCGCAGCGAGATGGAGCAGGTCTGGCGCACGCTGGAAGCCGACACTTTCGCGGACTTCACCCTCGAAGAGCGCGTGCTGCTGCGCCGTTTCTTCCTGCACATGCGCAGCAACCTGCTCCGCGTCGCCGGCGGCCAACGCGAGCGGTAAGCATCCGATGTTTTTTGGAGAAAATAGTTAGTTGGCAAAGTATCAGGATGAGGGTAATGAGTAAGAAGTAATGAGAAATGAGTAAAAAGTGCTACTCATTACTCGTTACTCATTTCCCATTACTCATTTCCCCTTCTACAGAATCGCAAAGGAGCAATTCATAACGATGAAAGCACTCAAAAGTTTAATGGGCTATCTCAAACCATACTGGCTGTGGGCGACGTTGGCGCCGCTGTTGATGGTGCTGGAAGTGGCGATGGATTTGTTGCAGCCGCGCATGATCCAGCGCATCGTTGATGAAGGGCTGGCGCAGCTCGACATGTCCATCGTCATCACCACGGGGCTGTGGATGATCGGGTTTGCCTTCCTCGGCGCGATTGGCGGCGTGGGCTGCACGGTCTTCACGATGCTGGCCTCGCAGCATTTCGGCGCCGATTTGCGCGCTGCGCTCTTCCGCAAAACGCAGACGCTCTCCTTCGGCAACCTCGATGACCTGGAAACCGGTCAACTCATCACCCGCCTGACCAACGACGTAACCCAGGTGCAGGAGATGGTCTCGATGCTGCTGCGCATTATGGTGCGCTCCCCACTCCTACTCGTCGGCAGTATGATTATGACCGTTCGCACCAACCCGCGCCTGGCGCTGCTGCTGGTGGTGCTGATGCCCATCATCGCCGCGCTGCTTACCTGGGTCATCCGCAAAGCCTACCCGCTGTTTGCTCAGGTTCAGGATAAGCTCGACAACCTTAACACGGTGATGCAGGAGAACCTCTCCGGTGTGCGCGTGGTCAAGGCATTTGTGCGCGCCGCCTACGAGATCGCCCGCTTTGGCCGCGCCAACGATAACTTGATGGATCACACCGTCGGCGCGGCGCGCACCGTGGCCGTTGCTGGCCCGTTTATGATGATCACGGTGAATATGGGGCTGGTGGGCGCGCTGTGGTTCGGCGGGCGGCAGGTGATGCTGGGGGAAATGCACGTCGGCGCGTTGATTGCCTTCGCCAACTACCTGACGCAAGCGTTGATGTCCCTGATGTTCGTCAGCATGGTGATGATGCGCTTCTCGCGCGCTCAGGCATCGGCGGAACGCATCCAGGAAGTGATGGGGAGTGTGCCGGAAGTCCAGAATCGCCCAGACGCGCTTACGAAGTTCGCGCCGCAGGGCCGGGTAGCCTTCGAGAACGTCACCTTCAGCTACGACCACGACGGGCGCGACCCGGTGCTCAAGGCCCTCAACTTCGTGGCCGAGCCGGGGCAGACCGTCGCTATCCTCGGCGCGACCGGGGCGGGCAAGTCCAGTCTCATCCACCTGATCCCGCGCTTCTACGACGTGACCGAAGGTCGTGTAACGATAGATGGCGTGGACGTGCGCGACGTGGACGAGGCGGCGCTGCGCCGCAACTTCGGCGTCGCCATGCAGGAAGCGGTGCTGTTCAGCGGGACGATCCGCGATAACATCCGCTACGGGCGGCCCGACGCGCCGGACGAGGAAGTAGTGGCCGCCGCCAAAGCCGCGCAGGCGCACGACTTCATCACCGAATTCCCCCACGGCTACGACACGGTCATCGGGCAGCGCGGCGTCAACCTCTCCGGCGGGCAGAAGCAGCGCCTCGCCATCGCCCGCGCGCTGTTGATGCAGCCGGCCGTCTTGATCCTCGACGATAGCACCAGCGCGGTGGACGTGGAGACGGAGACCAAAATCCAAGACGCCCTCGAAAAGCTCATGAACGAACTGACCGGCCCGAACGCCGCCTTGCGCACCAGCATCGTCATCGCGCAGCGCATCAGCACCGTGCTCAACGCCGACAAAATCCTGGTGCTGGACGACGGCCGCATCGCCGCCGAAGGCACCCACGCTGAACTGCTGGCCTCCAGCCCCATCTACCAGGAGATTTACGACTCGCAGTTGGGGGGAAGGGTGAGTTAGGATGCAGGGTGCAGGATGCAAGAATCGGCAGATCGGCGAATCAGCGGATCAGCGAATTACGAATTACGAATTACGAATTACGTTTTACGTTTTACGAATTACGGATTATTGAGGTGAATGATTATGGCAGAACGTAGGGTAAGTGCGACACTTAGTCAACGACCGGGGGGACCGGGTGGGCCGGGGCCGATGGGGCCGGGGCGCGGGCCGTGGGCGCAGTTTGGGCGCGAACCGGAACGCGCGAAGCATACGCGCAGCACGCTGCTGCGTCTGTGGGGGTATCTGCGGCGGCAGAAATGGGCGTTGATCGCTACCGTTGTGCTGGTGATCATCGCCTCCGGCGTGGGGTTGCTGGGGCCGTTTTTGATGGGCAGGGCGATTGACACTTACATCCTCAACAATGATTTGCCGGGTCTGGGGCGTATGGCGCTATTGATGATTGCCGTCTACGTCACCGGCGCACTCGTCAACTGGCTGCAAACCTACGTGATGGCCGGCGCCGCGCAGCGCACCGTGCGCGACATCCGCAACGACCTGTTCGCCAAACTGCAAACACTGTCACTGCGCTTCTTCGACCAGCGCACCCACGGCGAGTTGATGAGCCGCCTCACCAACGACGTGGAAAACATCAGCAACGTGCTCAACGAAAGCGTCACGCAGCTCATTTCCAGCGCGTTCAGCCTCACCGGCGTCGCCGCGATGATGTTCATCATCAACGTGCGGCTGGCGCTGGTGAGCATGGTCACGCTCCCCTTGATGGTGTTCCTGAGCCAGACCATTGCCAAACACACCCGCAAGGGCTTCCGCGACCAGCAGGAACACCTCGGCAACCTGAACGGCATCATCGAGGAGACGATCACGGGGCAGCGCGTGGTGAAAGCCTACGGGCGCGAGCCGACCGTCATCGCGCAATTTGAGGCGACGAACACCAAACTGCGGGACGCTTCCACGCGGGCGCAAATCCTGGCGGGGGTCATGGGGCCGATGAGCAACTTCATCAACAACGTGGGGTTTGCCATCGTGGCCGGCGCCGGCGGGTGGATGGCCGTGAATGGGCTGGCGACGGTGGGAACGATTGCCAGCTTCATCAGTTACGCGCGCCAGTTCACCTTCCCGTTGAACCAGATCGCCAATCTCTACAACAGCATCCAGTCGGCCATCGCCGGGGCCGAGCGTGTTTTCGAGACGCTCGACGAAGTCCCCGAACTGGTGGATGCGCCGGACGCGCTCCCGCTGGAGGACATCCGGGGCGACGTGGTGTTCGACGACGTGAGCTTTGGCTACCAGGCCGCCGAGCCGGTGCTCAAGCACGTCAGCCTCCACGCGGCAGCCGGGCAGACGATTGCGCTGGTCGGGCCGACGGGCGCGGGCAAGACCACCATCGTCAACCTGCTCACGCGCTTCTACGACATTGACAGCGGCGCGATCAGCATTGACGGCATGGACATCCGCACCCTGAAGCTGGCCGACCTGCGCCGCAAGCTGGGCATCGTGCTGCAAGACACCTATCTCTTCGCCGACACGGTGATGGAGAACATCCGCTACGGGCGGCTGGACGCCACCGATGAGGAAGTCATCGCCGCCGCGAAACTCGCCAACGCCGACCAGTTCATCCACCGCCTGCCGCAGGGCTACCAGACGGAGCTTTCAGAGCGGGCCGGCAACATCAGCCAGGGGCAGCGGCAATTGCTCGCCATCGCGCGGGCGATCCTGGCCGATCCGGGCATCCTGATTCTGGACGAAGCGACGAGCAGCGTGGACACCCGCACCGAGAAACACATCCAGGAGGCCATGTTGCGGCTGATGGAAGGGCGCACCAGCTTCGTCATCGCCCACCGTCTTAGCACCATCCGCGAGGCCGACGCCATCCTCGTCATCCACCACGGCGAAGTCATCGAGCGCGGCACCCACGAGGAACTGCTGGCGCAGCAAGGGTTTTACCAGCATTTGTACGTGAGTCAGTTCAAGGGGCAACAACAGGTTGTCCCAGCGCTGGCGGCGTAGAGAAGTCCTTTCAAAGGGTCAACCTGCAAACGTCAAGGAAACCCCGATCCGGTCTTCGACCTTCAGACTATGAATTTTCATTGGATGACAAAGGTTCAATCCCGACGATAATTTTGCTGTCTGGCGTGTAGAACAAGCGGTAGGGAATCCCTGTAACGAGGGCATTGTGGGCTTTTTGCGAGACGGGAAATCTCAATCTATCTACCAGATAATAAAAGTTTGTAGAACGTCCTGCATGGGTGTGATGAGACCTGCCGATACCCTCTGCGACGCTCACTTCCCCACAGATTCCATCAGCGACAATCTTTTTAATTCGCCACGCCTGATAACCGATAAGGATGCTCCCGATTACAAATTTTATCCAGTCGGGGTATGTTATGAATTCGTAAAGAATACAGGACGAGATGAGCAAAAACAAGATTAAGGTTGCCAGATTACCCGTGTGACCAAAACCTACAGCTCGCAGCAGAAAGGGAATCTGCTTATGGTCTAACCGGCCTGCGCGGTTAGCCGCAGGGATGACGACACTGCAATAATTGACCTGAGCTAACAACCGTTGTAATTCTACCAATCCCTGCGCCGTCGGTGTTTTCTGCTCGACGGAAAGTACCCAACCACTCCGCGGGAGGAAGAAACAATCATAGTTGCCAGGCAGCAGGTTCAGTCCTTTAGCCTCAATGGATTGCAGAGTCCGGTCGTGGGTGGTGATTTTGTAGACATGGCCGCGCCAGATAACATGGGCTTCTGCCCGGCTTATCTGTTGTGTCGAAACTTCGCGCCATGTATGATAGAGTCGGAGCCAGCATTGAGCCGCCTTAATCCAAAGCGGCGAGGTGAGTACAAGCAACCCACATGCCAGTATGATCAAGAGCAGGGTCGCCCGGAGTGAGTGTGAGTGAATTTCAGTGGTCACCTCAGCAAGGAGAAAGCCACTCACACCTAAGACGACAACTGTCAACAACAGGGCTGTCAGAGCCACTTCGATGACCGGCCCAATCATCGCCTCGCGTTGTAGGGGCGTGATTTCGCCGCTCTGATTTGCTTTAAATTGGGTCGAATCGGTGAGTATCCTGCCCGGCGGATAGTGGAAAGTATGCAGATGCTCGCTATTGAAATTTGAGTCTTGCCAGCCTTTCATCTTCATAGTCCATTATCCCCAAGAACGTGAAATGTGAAGTCTTTAAAAGCATCACGCTTCACGTTTTACGTTTCAGCATTCTCAGCACCAGAAACGTCAGCCAGGGCGACGGCTGTTTCTTGTCGGCAAATGACCAGCCCTGCCAGGCGCGGTACATCGAGGAGGCTGTGTAACGTCCCTGGGCGTCTGCCTGGGAGGTGATGGCGGTCAGCATTTCCTGGAAGCGCGCGTCGGCCCACACAAAGGGGAAGCGGCTGAGCACTTCGACGACGTGCAGGATGTCGTACCAGACGAAGGGGTATTTGAGCTTGCGGAAGTCGCCGCCGATGCCGAAGAGAAACGGGCGCCACTCGCCGCGTCGCGCCCAGTGATCCAACAGCATCTCCGCGCCGGTGTGGACGGCGGCGCTGTCAAGCATTTCCGGGATTAACGACAACGCCTTGAGCGCGTAGACGTTGGCGATGGGGCACGGATCGGTGCGTCGCCCCGGCCCTTTGAACTTCCCGATTTCCGCCGCGCCGGCGCAACGCCAGCCGTTCTCCTGCACGGCGGCGGCCAGACGCATGGCCGCCGTTGTCATATGCGGGTCGTCCCCCAGGCCGAACGATAGGAGCGCGTACAACAGCGTCGGCGCATCACACGCCAGCCATGTCCACACGTCCTCACCGGTTCCCCCAAACGTCGGGGAAATGTTGAGGAGTGTCTGCCACGCGCCCTCCGGCGCCCAATGCGCCAGCACGTACTCCACTGCCGTCGCCATGCCGGGATCGTCGGCGCGCAGGCCGAAGTCGGCCAGGGTGCTCAGCGCGTACAGGGGATGGCCGGCGTCGTTGTGGCGGACGAGGGGTTTCTGTCCCCAGGTTGCGGCCGCCGCCACCAGCGACTGCACCTGGGGGTGCGCCAGCAGTGCGGCATGGGCTTCCCGCACCTCAGTGTCGCCAGCGGACCGGTCGAGTAAATCCACCAGCGTGCGATAGCGTGTCCACGGTTCGGGCGCGGTCAACAGCCATTGTAAGAGTTCATCCTCCATGTAGACTTCCTCCAAAAATAACAGGATTTACGGAATGAGAGGATCGAAAAATCCGTTTCAATCCGTTCAATCCGTTGACAAATTTCTCAAAACAAGGCCTCTCCTGATGGATAATCCCAAAACTAACCCTCTGACCAGGGAGATCGGGGAACTTCCCCCTACCCCAGGAACGTCATAAGAACATCTATTCACACAATAGGGAAAAGGAGAGAACAATGAAAGGCAAAATGGGTTTATGGGTAGTATGGTTACTGATTTGTTTATATCTTGGCGGCTGCGGCGGCGAGGCCGATTCCACTGCGACACCCGACGCGGCAACGCCGGAAGCCAACGCCGGGCTGGCGAATCCCGCCTCGGTGTTCTGCGAAGCGCAGGGCGGGCGGGTGGACATCCGCGAGACTGCCGACGGACAGCAAGGCGTCTGCGTCTTCGACGACAGCAGCGAGTGCGACGAATGGGCGTTCTTCCGGGGCGAATGTAGCGCGCCGACATCGAATACGCCGCCACAGTCGGACGCCGGCCAGGGAAACAACGATCCTGCCGGCGGCGTCCAGGCGCAAAGAGTGCCCGATGTTCAAGGAATGGAGAGCGTTCCACTGCTGGAACCGACCGGCTCGAAGGACGCCCTCGATCCGGCGCCCGCCATGGGCGAGAACAGCGGCGTCACCCCGGTGGCGGCGCCAGTGGAGGACTGGCAGGGCGTCATCGTTAGCAACCCGGAGGGCGCGCAGTATGACGACTACTTCCAACTGCTGGATCAGAATGGCACGCGCGTGGGAATCAGCGGGAACGACGAGATTTCCGCCCAACTGGCGGCCCTGCGCGACACCGGAAAGCTCATTCACGTCTGGGGCGTCATCCACTACAACGTCCCCGACGCTTACGGCGCCCAAATTGAGGTAGCGCGGCTGGAAGTTGCCACGTCCGACTAAAAATTCAATCTACCGCAAGTTGTTGTTTCGCTGGCAGGTTGCGCCTGCCAGCGAAACATTATCCCCTAAAAATCCCTCTGTTTCAGTCTTCCGCGAGAATTTCCTCTAGCGCCTGGCGTGTGGCGCGCGCGCCCGGAACCTCGGCAGTGCGCTCCAGGTAATCAAAACGCTGTAACACAATACGTAAAACGGCCGGGTTGGTCTTTTTGAGGGCGTGCGCCTGCGCCAGCCATTTTTCACGCACGGCGGGATTGGTGTGCGTGTACAGTGCCACCGCGATGCGAGCCGGATGGGTGCGTCCCGGCGGATGCTCCAACAGTTCGTGGTAGAGGTTGGCGGCAATGGTGAAGTAGAACGACGTCAGCGGCTCGACGAGCCGCTGCACTTTTTCCCACACCGGCTCAGTTTCGCGCGCGAGGGCAAAGAAGGCCAGGTAGTAGGTCTGCGCGCGGTCGTACTCAAACCGGAAGAAGTACGCGCCGGCCGTCGCAGCGCAATAGCTGGTGAGATACCACTCCAGGTCTACCAGGCTGGCTCCCGGCTCACCGGCCTCAATCAAATCACACAACATCCGCGCCGCTCTGAGGAAACACCGTCGGGCCTTCTCAAAATCGGTCGTGCGAATCCGCATGCCAATGTCGCTCAATTCCGCTGCTCGCGCCAGCGAAGGTTCTTCCTCCAGGATAACCGCATCCAGGTCTTGCGTGACCGCCAGCATCTCCGGGATTTCTTTCAAGTACCCCCCCCAATCCCCCAGGGTCGCGCGCGCTTTACGGTCGGCGTGCGGGGCCAGTGCGCGCGATTTGGCGGCCAATTCGATCAGGTGAGATACCCGCGCCTGTTGATCCATCGTGCCATAAATCAGCAAGGCCAACAAATCCGGGCGGATTTCGATGTTTTGCTGCATCAACGCGGCAATGTAGGCGCTCTCGCCGCAATCCACAAAATCCGATATTTGTAAGCCGGGCCGCAGGCTCAACTGATCCAACTGCCAGGATTGAGGCGAGACGGCAAACACGTCGGTGTACTTGATCAGTTTGGCGACTTCCTGCACCTCTTCGCGCGAGCGCAAAATGTTCTCGGCGTCGTATTTGGCCTTGAGCTGCCCCACCGCTTCGTCCAGAGTATACACGGCCGGATTTTCAAACAACAGCGTGAATAGGTCGCGCAAGACGCCGGTGCGGATGGGCGGATCCATCAGCCGCAAACCAGTTGCGCTCAACCCCACCCGGTACTCCAACAAGTGCCCCTGCATCGGCTCGATGGTGGCCGTGGGTTTGAGCGACACCATCAGGGTCTTATCTTCCACGAAGACATGGATGAGATCGGACTGCGATTCCAGGAAGTCGCGGAACTGCCGGTAGCCCAAATCCGTCTCATTGAACGTTGAGTCCATTTTCACCATCATCAGTTTGAGTTGACTGGCGTTGACCGCCTCCCCGCCCACCTGCGGCAACAGCGTCCGCATCGCGCCGAGCAGCAACAAGCGCCCCCGCTCCAGACGGTGCGTCGCCGTCCGCGTCTCCGGCGCAACCAGCACGTCGTACAGGGTGAAGTTGTCACACGCTTTGACCAGCACCTCGCTGGTGGACTGCCGCAGCCCGATGCCGACCACAGTTTTGCCATAAGTACGCAATTTGCGCGCCACCGCGCTGAAGTCGCTATCGCCTGTGACCAAGACGAAGGTGTCAATCTCCGGGTGAGTAAAGGCCACTTCGAGGGCATCCACCACCATCTGGATGTCAGCAGCATTTTTGCGGTGACGCGCGCTGTAGCGGAAAAGCTGCGTCAGCTCGATGGAGTGTTCGATCAGGTCTTGCTGATACTGCGGGAAGCTCGTCCAGTCGCAATACGCGCGGCGGATGGTGCAGCGCCCCCACTGTTCGGCTGCGTTCATGATAACATTCAGATCACATTTTCCGTACACCTCTTCGGCGGTAATTGCCACGTTCTCAAAGTCAATAAAAACAGCTACTTGCGATTCTTCCATAGGCTACCCTCACCCTAACGTGTAACGAGCGCCAACGCGCTCTCCCATTCCCATTGTACTCTTCAAACCCAAGCGGGGCAATTGTCCTTAGAATCTATCCGAAAATTCGTTGCTATACTAAAAACGGGCATAAAGTAACATTTTGACGGTGAGGACGCCCGGCAATTTCTAACCTTCCGGGTATACTGCCCCTATCTATCCTGGAATTTGCCGGAGGTACGCTATGTTACACTTGACCTTTAC
>DAOUGD010000170.1:0-5647 GCA_034429475.1 Anaerolineae bacterium | reverse complement strand
TCACCCCCTCCCCCCCGCTCCCCCGTCTACCATCTACCGTCTACCGTCTACTCCTCCAAACACCCCACCACGTCCGCCAGGGTGTGCGCCAGGTAGACTTTGCCGGAAAGCACCGTCACGGCGCCGCCGGGCGCGTTGACGCCGACTACCTTGAGGTCGGGGCGGGCGCGCAGGATGGCGAGGATGTCGGCGGCGTCCACCGCATTGAAGTCCACGATGACCGCATCCAGCTCGCCCAGATGCAGGGGGCCGGTATGGGGGGATTGCTGGCTGACGCTCACCTCATCCTGCGCGCGCAATTGCGCGGCTAACCCACCGAGAAAGATTGAATCGCCGTAGAGCAGGATGTGCTTCATCAATGATACCCCTTTGCGAATGGCGTCATGTCCAGAGGGCCGGACTCAAAGTAGAAAGTCAGGTAAAACACGCCCTTACTTTAGCAAAAAATGGGGGCGGCGTCACTGGACTTTGGGCTAGGAAAAGTCTAGTCTGGGGGAAAGTAGACGGTAGACGGTAGACGGTAGACGGGAGACGGGAGACAGTAGACGGGAGATGGGAGACGGGAAAGGATTGGGCGTAGAAAGGTTCGTAGTAGGCGATGGAGCGCCACGCGCGGCACGGCCCTGAAGGGCCTACTACGAACCTACTCCCTATTTCCTACTCCCTACTCCCTACTCCCTTTCACCGCAACACCAGCGGCAGGTACACGCGATAGCCGCCGGGCGGCGCAATGGTGATCGTTATCGGGCTTTGTTCGTCGCTGGCGGCTTCCATCTGCATCGCTCCCAGCGCGGCGCCGGTCTGCCGCACGACGATCTGCGCCTGCCAGCTCGCGCCCGGCACCAACGTGGGTTGCGTCCAGCGCAGGCTGGGCAGCAGCAGCGAGGCCGGCGGCGTCGCATTGACCAGTTCCGCGCCGGAGGGCAGTGTGACCGTGACCACCAGGTTGTGCAGCGTGAGCGCGGGATTGCTGTTCGTCGCCGTGAGTGTGTAGGTGAATAGATCGCCCACACCAACCACAGCGGCCGGCGCGCGCCCCTGTCGCGCCATCCCGCCGCCGCCCACCGTCCCGGAGATGACCAGTCCCGGTTCGTGGACGCCGTCGCCGGGCACTTGCGCGCCGGCAGCGGCCGGGACAGCCTCTTCCGCACACGTCGCTGTGACTCGGTTCTCGCCGATGGGGTTAGCGGAGCCATCCACCTTGCCGATGACCTGCAAGGTGAGGCTAGCGCCGGCTGCCAGCGAGGCGCGCGTCCACACCACTTGCTGGCCGTCGCGGGTGAAGGGCCGCGAGGGGCCTTTCGGCACCTCGAAGAAGGTCACGCCGGCCGGCAGCGTATCGGTGACAACCAGGTTGGTCAGCGTACCGGTCGTGGTGTTCGTCACGCGGATCGTGTAGAGGATGCGGTCGTTGAGGAGCAGCGGCGACGCGCTCTGTTCCACTGCCGTCTTGCTGATCTTGAGCGCCGTTTGGATGACGGGATCGGGCGGGTACACGTCGCCGGTGTCCTGCCAATCCTGCTGATCGCTCCACACGGCCGCGTTGTTCCCGGCGATGGGGTTGACTGTGCCATCCACGCGCTGGTCTACGATGGCCGTCCAACTTGCGCCGGGCGCAAGGCTGCCCACCTGCCACCAGAGCGTGCCGCCCGCCTCGGTGTAAGTATGCGTCGCGCTGACCATGACTGTGCCCGCCGGGAGCGTATCGGTGACGACCACGTGGGTCATCGTGACGGCGGCGTGGGTGTTCGTCACGTGGATCGTGTAGCGGATGATGTCATTCACCAGCAGCGGCGCGCCGTTGAGGTCTACGGCGTCCTTGAGCAGTTCCAGCGCCTCGTAGACATTCGCATCAGGAACGTTGGCGCAGGCCGTGACCGGCGTGGACGACTCGGCGCTGGTCGCGGCGGCGCAGTTGGCGGCAATGGGGGTAGCGCCGGTGGCTTTGCTGATGACTTGCAACGTCAGGCTCGCGCCGGCCGCCAACGAGGCGCGCGTCCACACCACTTGCTGGCCGTCGCGGGTGAAGGGCCGCGACGGGCCTTTGGGCACCTCGAAGAAGGCGACGCCGGCCGGGAGTGTGTCCGTGACGACGAGGTTGGTCAGCGTGCCGGTGGTGGTGTTCGTCACGCGGAGGGTATAGAGGATGCGGTCGCCCACCAGCAGCGGCGGCGCGGTCAGTTCCTCCGCTGTCTTGGCGATGGCGAGGCCGGACGCCGGCGGCTCCACATCTCCGCCGCCGGGCGGATAGATGGGGCCGACCTGCCGCGGCCCGTCCTGGTCGCTGACGACCTGGGCATAGTTGCCGCCGATGCTGGCGACGCCGCTGTCCACCGTCACGGTGATCTGCGCCGTCCAACTGGCGTGTGCCCCCAGGTTCCCCACGTTCCAGACGAGCGGGTTAGGGCCACTGTAGCCGCCTGGTGCGGCCGCGGCAAACGTCACGCCGGAGGGCAAGGTGTCGGTGATCCGCAGGCCCGTCATCGCTGTGTCGGTGGTGTTGGTAACTATGACGGTGTAGCGAATCTGGTCGCCCGTGTGCAGCGGCGCGCCGTTCAGGTCCACCGCCGTCTTGGCGATGGAAAGCGGCGGCGGCGGCTCGACCATAAAGTCAGCGGTAGCGGTATGCTGGCCCAGGATCTCTCCGCTCCATTCCGCCGTGTTGATCACTACATCGCCCATACCGCCGACGTGCTGCGCCTGGAAGGTAAAGGTCAGCACGTCCTGGGCCGCCAGCGGGCCGCTCCAGTGGATCACGTCGTCTACCACGGTCGCGCCGGCCGGCTGCTCGATCCATTGGACGAAATCCACCTCGACGGGCAGCGTGTCGGTGAATACCAGGAGCGGCTCGGTTTGAGTGAGCGGCCCATCAACCAGGATCGTATAGGTCACAACGCTGCCATAGGGCACGTTAGATGCCGGGGTAACGATCTTGTTCGAGCCGAGCAAGCGAGCGACCCTGTTGCGGCTGATGCCGTTATACACGATTAAACTGCCGCCGACGAGGATCTTACCGTCCGGCTGGAGCGCCAGCACACTTGAGACATTGCCTCCCGTGGTTGTCCCGCTGCCGGGATCGAAGCGGGTATCCACCGAGCCGTTGGGGTTGAGGCGGGCGATACCGTGGCGCGGCACGCCGTGAAAGGTCTCAAAGTTGCCGGCCACGACGATCTTGCCGTCCGGCTGGAGCGCCAGCGCCCCAACCCCGAAGGTTTCATTGTTCGCGTATTTCTCGTGTTGGAAGGTCGGATCCTCATCCCCATGGGGCCCATAACGGACGAGGCTGCTGTAGGTGGTAGGATGGTTGTTAATGTTAATGTCAAACTCGCCGCCGGCGATGATCTTGCCGTCCGGCTGGAGCGCCAGCGCATATATCCCATCCCCAGAGTTTCCTTCTTCAAAAGAGAATACCCCGGCGCCGAAAGTGGCATCTCGCGAGCCGTCGGGGTTGAGGCGCAGGATATAGTAGATGACTCCACCACCAGGACCGCCGTCATCCAGGAGAAGGTAGCCGCCAAGGATAATCTTGCCGTCCGGTTGGATCGCCAACGCGTAGGCGCTGCCAGACGTGCCTCCACTGTCCGGCACCGCCCAGGCGCTGGGGTCAAAGCTGGAATCCAGCGTGCCATCGGCGTTGAACCGGCTGATTAGATAGTAACCGCCGCCTACTATGCCAGTGCCGGCGGCAACGATCTTGCCGTCCGGCTGGAGCGCCAGCGCTAATATATTGAATCCGTTACCGGGGACGAAGGTGGGATCCAGCGTGCCATCGGCGTTGAGGCGAGCCATGCCGTTGCGCGGCACACCGTTGTAGTTAAAAAACTGACCGGCGATGAGAATCTTGCCGTCCGGCTGAAGCACGACCGTTTTCAATGTAGCTAACGTGGAAGTGGGAGCAAAGGTGGTATCCAGCGATCCATCGGTATTGAGTCGGGCGAGGCCGCCGGAGCGCTCCACGCCGTTGTAGGTCGAAAAGTTGCCGGCGATGAGAATCTTGCCGTCTGGCTGGACCGCCAGCCCAGCCACATGTTGTGCCGTCCCGATAGGCCCCGCCCCGCCGCCGGATAGAAAGGCCGTATCCAGCGAGCCATCGGCGTTGACGCGGGCAAGGTTGCTGCGCGGCGTGTTATCATACACATTGAAATCGCCGCCGACGAGCACCTTGCCGTCCAGCTGGAGCGCCAGCGACTTGATCTCGAACGACACCAACGCCCCATCGCCAGGGTCAAAGGTCACATCCAACGCGCCATAGGCGCTGATGCGGGCGATGTGGTTACGCGGGGTGCCGTTGTAGGTGGTAAAATCGCCGGCAATGAGGATCTTGCCGTCCGGCTGGAGCGCCAGCGCATTCACGGCAAAATCTGCCCCGGTGCCGGGGTTAAAGAGCGTGTCCAATGAGCCATTGGCGTTGAGGCGGGCGATGCCCTTGCGCGGCGTGCCGTTGTAGGTCGAAAAGTTGCCGGCGATGAGAATCTTGCCGTCCGGCTGGAGCGCCAGCGCACTCACGTAATTATCTGCCCCGCTGCCGGGGCCAAAGGTGGTATCCAGCGAGCCATCGGCGTTGACGCGGGCAATAAAGTTGCGCGGGGTGCCGTTATAGGTTTGAAAGCCGCCGCCAATGAGGATCTTGCCGTCCGGCTGGAGCGCCAGCGCTTTCACGGCTCTATCCCCCACGCTGACGGATACAAAAGTCGTGTCCAGCGAGCCATCGGCGTTGAGGCGGGCGAGGCCCTGGTAGACCACGCCGCCCTGGTTGACGTAAAACTCACCGCCGACGATGATCTTGCCATCCGGCTGGAGCGCCAGAGCTTGCAAACCGATGGAAAACATGTTGCCGGTGTCAAAGGTGGTATCCAGCGAGCCGTCGGTGTTGAGACGGGCGATGCCGCTGCGCGCGATGCCATCGTAAAAGACAAAGTGACCAATGATGATGATCTTGCCGTCTGGCTGGAGCGCCAGCGCGCGCACTTCCGCAGCGCCCGGGTAATCTAGCTTGGCCCCCGCGCCAGGCTCGAAGGTTAGATCCAGCAAGCCATTGGCGCTGACGCGGGCGATGCCGTTGCGCGTCGCCGTATCATAGTCATACTTGGTAAAGTGGCCGACGATGAGGATCTGGCCGTCCGGCTGGACGGCGATGGCGTTCACAACATCATCCGCCCCGCCGCCAGACCGGAAGGAAATGTCGAGTGTGCCAGGGTTGCCGGCGTTGGGTAGCCAGGCATCCGGCGCGGCGGGGGCCAGTGTGGCGGCGAGCTGCGCAGGCGTTGGCCCTGACGGGTTTTGAAAATCTGTCAGGTGGGGTGGAGCCGGCGCGGCGGCTACTCGCGTGGCCGGCGTATTCCCCGCTGCCGGCGTCAAGCCGAGCAGCAGGGCCAATATAAAAACAACATTGAACCAACGGGTCATTCGGTACATTACAAACCTCCTGTGTGAATTACGAATAGCGAATAGCGAATTACGAATTGCGAATGGCGAATGGCGAATTACGAATCAGCGTATAGCTCTCCTCCTTTCGGCGGGGTGGGATGGGAAACATAGCCCCACTTTAGCAAAAAATAGGGCCGGCGTCACTGGACTTTGGGCTAGGAAAAGTCTAGTCTGGGGGGAAGGGGAGGGTAGACGGGAGACGGGAGACGGGAGACGGGGC
>DAOUGD010000169.1:0-23336 GCA_034429475.1 Anaerolineae bacterium | reverse complement strand
CCACCCCTACCCCTACCCTCACCCCCACGCCGACGCCTACCCTGACGCCCTCCCCGACCTTGCCGCCCGGGCTGGTGCTGCCCGCCACGCCCGTCAAACCCACGGGATGGCCTACGCTGCCCACCGATCTGTACTTCCTGCGCGAGGGGCAACTCTGGACGTGGTTGGCCGAGGGCGGCAAAATCACCGGCGTGCCCATCGTCAAAGAAGGACTGACCGACAATGTACTGGATTACCGCATCACCCCTGACCAGCAATCCATCATTTACGCCACGACGATGGGCAAATTCTACATTTTCAGCCGCGCCCAATGGCAGCACACATTCATCCCCACGGCGGGGCGGCTGCTGAACGAGGGCAAACCCTCCTTCGACATCACTGCCGACGGGAAATACCTGGTGTACGCGGCCTGGGGCGTCCGCCCTACGGTGGGCGAACGCCCTCGGGGAGAGGCCGTCTACCGCCCTGTCGGCGACACCTACGCCACACTGTTGGCGCTCGAACTGGCCTATCCGCGCCGAAGGCAAATCGAGTTGGGGGTATGCGAGGGCACGTCCCAGCAACCCTGCGCCAACTTCATCCTTTCCCCTGACAGCAGCCAGGTTATCTATGCCGATGGCAATGGATTGTGGCAGACGGACTTTGCCGGAACGGCGCCCAGACTGCTCCGCGCGCCGGAGGCAGCGGGGCCGACATGGTATCCGCAAACCATCTCTGAAAGCGGCCAACACCTGCTGCTGCACACCGTTGACGTCACAGGACGACAGTATGCCTTGATGAGCCTCCAAACCGGCGAAATGTGGGAAATCAACGACATTGCGTGTCCAACCTGCCGGGTAGAGGCCGTCTTTGAGCACAACGTCGTCTGGATGTCCAGGGACTCCGCCGAGGAAGGGTGCCTGCTGCGCATCGAGCCGGGCGGCGCCGATTTCCCGATTCAATACACCTACCAACTCTGCCGCAGCGACACCTGGCCGCTGCACCCCACCTCGCCGCAGGTCTTGCCCGATGGTTGGGTAGCCTTCCTTCACCGAGGGTGCGGCGCAGATTGCCCCGGCCCGGCGCCAGGGCTTTACTTTTTGGGACCGGACGAACAACTCCACACCATCGCGCTGCTTCCTGAAGCCGAAGGGTCAGCTCTGTGGCTCAACGATGGTGCGGCCTTTCTCTACCTGAATCAAGACAGCGCCCCACACTATCTCGGCGTCGCCAGCACGCTGGGCTTCTGGGACGTGTCCACAAGTCTCGCCGGCGCGAGCGCCTTCAAATGGGGACTGCCATCCCCCTGACCTTTACCGGGATGAAAACCTGTCGTCGTCCACTCTCAGCCCTGTGGGGATTGTGCCTGTTGTTAATGCTGGCGGTCGCCGGCTGCACTGAGGAACTGCCCACCACGTCCACGCGCTACGTCACCCTGGTGGCCGATGGACAGCAGCAGCAGCTTGAAACCTCGGCCCACACCGTCCGTGACATCCTTGGAGAAGCCGGGCTGACACTCAACAGCCTTGACTACGTGACCCCGCCGGAGACGGCGCGCCTGACATCCGGTATGACCATCACCGTGACGCGCGTGCTCCGACACACCGAGACCACCACGGAAACCCTGCCCTTCGGTCGGCAGACCATCCGCGACGCTACCGTGACCGCCGGCGAGTCGCGGCTGATCCAGTCCGGCAAGACCGGGCTGTTGGAACGCACTTACCGCATCACCCTGGAAGATGGGCGCGAAATAGAGCGCGCTCTGGTGGAAGAAACGGTGGTCGAAGCGCCCCGCGACGAAATGTTCCTCATCGGCACACGTCCTGTCGTGCAGACAGTTCCCATCAGCGGCACTCTGGTCTACCTGAGCCAGCAGGATGCCTGGATTCTGTACGAGAACAATCGCGCCCCCCGCCGCTTAACCACCCTCGGCGACCTGGATGGGCGCGTCTTCACCCTCGCGCCACAGGGCGACCGGCTGCTCTTCACCCGCGCCGTCACCGCCGCCGAGCACATCAACGACCTGTGGCTGATTCGCACCGCCGAGGCCGATCCCAACCCTATTCCCCTGAATCTGAGTGACCTCCTGTGGGCGGACTGGGCGCCGGATAGCACGTCGAAGTCCGCCCGCATCGCCTGGACGACGGGAGAACCGGTGGAACGCGCGCCGGGCTGGCGGGGACAAAACGACCTGTGGACAGCCACGCTCGATGAACGCAACGTCCTGGCGTCCCGGCGGGAAGTTTTGAAATCCTCCGCCGGCGGCGGGTTTGGCTGGTGGGGAACCCGCTATGCCTGGTCGCCCGACGGCAACGTTTTAGCGTATAGCCGACCGGATAGCGTGGGCGTGGTTAACCTGAGCCAGGCCGCGGAGACTGTGCTCCTTACCTTTCCGGCTTATCAAACCCGCAGCAGTTGGGCGTGGAATCCTGCCATTGCCTGGGATCAGGCCGGGCAATTTATCGCCACGGTTGTCCACGGAGCGGCTCCCGACCAGAGCGCCGCCGAAGAAAGCCCTGTTTTCGACGGCTGGCTGCTGGAAGCCACCGGGGCGTATAGCGCGGAAGTAGCCTCAGAAGTGGGGATGTGGGCCAATCCCAGTTTTCATCCTGACGGGGAGACGGTGCTGTTTGGACGAGCCGTTGTCCCTTACCAAAGCGACGTCAGTGACTATCGCCTGTGCCTCGCCGACCGAGATGGCTCCAATGCACGCTGCGTCTACCCGGCAGATGGCGACCCTGGCGTTGAAGCGCCCACGTGGCGGTGGAGTCCCGATGGGCAGGCCCTCGTCTTCATCTATCGCGGCGACCTCTACCTACTGCCGCTCGCCACAGAAACGGCCTTCCCCCTCACGGACGAAGGCGACATTACCCTGCTGGAGTGGCGCTAAGAGACATTTGCCATTCCCCCCTTGCCTCGTATAATGAAGGCAAATGAATGATTGCCAACTGCAATCCCACTTAGTAAGGAGCCGCGAATGTGCATCTTAATCACCGGCGCTACCGGTTTTGTCGGCGCTCACCTGCGTGATTATCTGCTAACCCACACCGATTGGGACATTGTTGGTACCGCTTATCCTGATGTGCCGCCCCCTCCCAACGATGCGCGCGAATATCTGTTGAGCCTGGATCTGCGTGACCGGGAAGCCACTTTTCGCATCCTCGAAACCTACCGCCCGGACTTCATCATCCACCTGGCCGCGCAATCCCACGTGCCGACCGCCTACAAAGACCCTTGGGACACCCTGGAAAATAACATCCGGGGACAGCTCAACCTGCTTGAAGCCTGTCTGACCCTGGCCTTGAAGCCGCGCATCCTCATCATCGGCTCCAGTGAGGAGTACGGTCGCGCCGCGGCGGCTTCTCTCCCCATCACCGAAGACCAGCCTCTCTGCCCGGAAAATCCCTACAGCGTCAGCAAAGTGGCGCAGGATGTGATGGGGTATCAATATTTCATCAGCTTTGGACTGCCGGTCATTCGGATGCGGCCTTTTAACCACATCGGGCCGGGACAGTCGCCGCGCTTCGTGTTGCCCGCGTTCGCCAGCCAGGTCGCCGAGATCGAGGTCGGGCAGCAAGAACCGGTGATGCGGGTCGGCAATCTGGAGCCGGCCCGCGACTTCACCGATGTGCGCGATGTGGTGCGCGCGTACCATCTGGCGCTGCTCCACGGCGCGCCGGGCGACGTTTATAACGTTGCTTCTGGCGTCCCGCGTACCATCCAATCCCTCGTGGATCAGTTGTGCTCACTGGCGACCGTGGATATCCGCATCGAAATTGACCCGGAACGCTACCGCCCTGCCGATGTGCCGATCATCTACGGCAGCGCCGCCAAGTTACAGCAGGACACCGGCTGGCAGCCGAAAATCCCGTTTGAACAGACTGTGCAGAATGTGTTAGAAGAGTGGCGCACTAAGACAAAGGGATGAGAGTTTTCGTTGGCGGGCCGTGCCCGCCAACGAGAACTCCCTCGTTTCCGGCGGCTTTAGCCGCAAAACTACTCAAATCATCTACTCAACAAGAAGCGATAAAAAAATGATTAATAGAACACAAGGAGGCTCATTATAATGACAAACCGTCGCGCTTTAATCACCGGCATCACCGGGCAGGACGGCTCATATCTGGCGGAGTTCCTGCTGGAAAAAGGGTACGAGGTGATCGGCCTGGTACGCCGCACCAGCACGGTGACGTTTTCCCGTATCCATCACATTCAGGACAAGATCACGCTGATTTCCGGCGATTTGCTGGATCAAGGCTCGCTCATCACCGCTCTGCGGGACTACAAACCCCATGAAGTCTACAATCTGGCGGCGCAGTCCTTCGTACCGGCCTCGTGGCAGCAACCGGTCTTCACCGGGGAAGTGACGGCCCTGGGCGTTACTAAAATGTTGGAAGCGATCCGCACCGTAGACCCGGAAATCCGCTTCTACCAGGCCAGCAGCAGCGAAATGTTCGGCAAGGTGCGCGAAGTGCCGCAGCGCGAGACCACGCCCTTCTACCCCCGCTCACCCTATGGGGTAGCGAAGGTCTACGGGCATTGGATCACCGTGAACTATCGGGAGTCCTACAAACTCTTCACCTGTTCCGGCATCCTGTTCAACCACGAAAGCCCCCGACGCGGGCTGGAGTTTGTCACCCGCAAAGTCACCCACCACGTCGCCAAAATCAAGTTGGGGCTGGCGGACAAAATCGGCCTGGGCAATCTGGATTCCAAGCGCGACTGGGGCTACGCCGGCGACTACGTTCGCGCGATGTGGCTGATGTTGCAGCAGGATCAACCCGATGACTACGTCGTCGGCTCCGGCACCACCCATTCCGTGCAAGAATTGTGCGAAGTGGCATTCGCGCATGTAGGCCTCGACTGGCGCGACTACGTCTATCAAGACCCCCGCTTCATGCGCCCGGCCGAAGTGGATTTACTCATCTCCGACCCCAGCAAGGCGCGTCAAGCCCTGGGATGGGAACCGCAGGTCAGCTTCAAAGAACTCATCGAAATGATGGTGGATGCGGATTTGAAAGAGTTAAAAGCCGAAATCAAGTAATGAGTAATGAGTAATGAGTAATGAGTAGCAGGATTGACTACTCATTTCCTCTTACTCCTTACTCCTTACTCCTTACTTCCCTCATAAAACAAAAAAAGGAGTGAGATATGACGAGCGACATCAAATTTGGCACCGATGGCTGGCGCGCCCACATCGCGGAGGATTACACCTTCGCCAATGTCCGGCGCGTGAGTCAGGCGTTTGCGGATTATCTCAAGCAACACGCGCTGGCCGACAAAGGCGTGGTTATCGGCCACGACCAGCGCTATCAGTCGGAATACTTCGCGGCGGCAGCGGCGGAGGTGCTGGCCGGCAACGGCGTCGGCGTGTGGTTGACGGCGCAAAACTGCCCCACCCCCGTTATCAGCTACAGCGTGACGGAGCGCGAGGCCGGCGGCGCGATCAACATCACCGCCAGCCACAATCCGCCCACCGACAACGGTTTCAAGGTGCGCGACCCCAACGGCGGCGCAATTGATCCCGCCGGGCTACAGGAAATTGAAAGCTACATCCCAGAAAGCGCCGCCCAGACCCAGCGGATGCCCATCGCCGAGGCTGAAAGCAAGGGACTGGTGCGCCGCTGGGATCCCAATCCGGCCTACATCGCCCACCTCGGTCATCTGGTGGACTTCGCCAAGCTGAAGAATGCCGGGTTGAAAATCCTGGTCGAACCGATGTGGGGCAACGGTGCCGGGTGGTTCCCCAAACTGCTCGCCGGCGGGAACAACACGCTCTGGGAAATCCACAACACCCGCCACCCGCTCTTCCCGGAAATGTCACGTCCGGAGCCAATCCGCCCGAACATTGACGTAGCGTTACGCCGCACCGTGGAACTGGGCGCGGACGTGCTGCTCATTATGGATGGCGACGCTGACCGCATGGGCATCGGCGACGAAAACGGGGAGTACATTGACCAGTTGCGCGCCTATGGGTTGCTGGCCTATTACCTGCTCGAAGTGCGCGGGGAGCGCGGCGCCATCGTCAAAACCATCTCCACCACCGCGATGCTCAACAAATTAGGGGAACTCTACAATGTACCGGTCTACGAAACTGGCGTCGGCTTCAAGTACGTAGCCCCCAAAGTCCTGGAGACCAACGCCCTCATCGGCGGCGAGGAGAGCGGCGGCTACGCCTTCCGCGGCAACGTGCCGGAGCGCGACGGAATTCTGGGCAACCTCTACTTCCTGGACTTCATGATGCGCACCGGTAAAAGGCCTTCTCAACTGGTGGAGGATTTGTTTGCTAAAGTGGGCCAGCGGTACTACTACCACCGCATTGACACCCGCTTCCCAGAGGCCAAGCGCCCGCAGGCCCGCGCCAGGCTGGATGCGGCGCAGCCTACCGCCATCGGCGGCTTCCCGGTCTCGCGCATTGACCGCACCGACGGCTACAAGTACGTCCTCGGCGACCTGGGCTGGGTGCTCATCCGCTTCTCCGGCACCGAGCCGATTGCCCGTGTGTACTGCGAAGTGACCAACCCGGACGTCGTCTCGGCAGTGCTGGATGGCGGGTTGGAGTTAGCAGGGCTGAAGTAGCGAGAGAGCGAGTCAGCGGATCAGCGAAAAGAGTGCGGGCGCGACATAGTGTCGCGCCCGCGTTTTTTATGGGAAAAAGAGTTTCACTGCCAGAGGCGCCCGTCACGCAAGCGCATAAAAAGCACCGGCACGGCGGCTTCTGGAGAGTTTTGGGTGTCCAGCATTCCCCGCGCTTCGTTCAGCGCCAAATCTACGATGCCATGCGCTGCCAGCCGTTTATAGAAAGTGCGGCTCAACGTCCGCGCTGCGTTGAGCGAGACGTTATCCTGCATTGCGATCACGGCCGGCGCCCCTGCCCGTCCTAGAACCGGCCCCAATCCCACAAAAGCGTTAGCAGCAGAACGAGTTGCGCTCTGGCACGCCGCCAGGAACACCAGTCGAGGACGCTGCGGCTGCCCCAAGCGCCGCAGCACGTCGCCAATGTCCTTATCTTGCACGGCCTGCCCATTGCCCTGAGTATCTTCCAGCCACAACGCCGCCCGCGCTTTCTGTTGACTGTACACACCATGCGCAAAAATATGCACTCCTTGATACCCGTCGCGCAACCGAGCTTCCAGCCGCTCCAACGTCACCGGAGGCTCCAAGACTTCAAAGTACAGTTTCTCACCATTGAACTGTCGTAATTCAGCCGCCGCATCCGACGGCAAGGGCGCCAATTCCTTGTCGGCCAGATCGCGCGGATTCGCCGCCGCCACCAAAATTCGCAACGGCCAGGACGTGGACAAGCCTCCCCACGACACATCCGACGGCATCATCCGCGAAAAGGGTGTATCGGTATTGGCTGACAATAACACGTCATCATAAAGTAATTCCCACGGCAAAACATGGAGTTCCGGCGCAAGTTCGTCAATCCAAAGCTGAATCCGCCGCCGCGCCGCCTGCCCGGCAGCCTGCGCCCAGGCGCGCATCACCTCCCGATCCTCCGTCAAAGCGGCAAACAACCGCTTACCGTCCTGTTCCCACTGTCCCGCCGACTGCCACGAAGCCACGTCAGAGGTCAGATATCCGCGCCTGGATTGCTGTCCGGCGTCACGGGCATCTTCCCAAATCAAATCAACTGGATAGCCCTGTTCCTGCCGAGGAAGCAGGCGGATTGCCAGGTTAGCAAACGCCTGCGGCGAGACAACAGGCAAACCCTGTGTCTCTACAGCCGGAGGAATATCAGAAGGAGGTTTTGACGCCACCTGTCCAGCGCACAGATCATTGAAACTAATACCCAAAACCCGCAGCGCCAGATCATTAAGCTCATAAATAATGACCGACCGGTCAGCGCGGGTCGTCTCCGTGCCACCAAACAGTTTCTCTTTACGCAGATTCGATTGGAGGCGATCTTCCAGAGTCAGCAAAGCCGCCTGGTGTTCGCCAGGCAAAGCCGCTTTCAGCGCAGCCAATCCCCGATCATAATCAGGAGACAGGCCCATATCACGCATCCTCCAGCACGCGGTTGATCAAGTATACCGTCACCGGCTGGCCGATCCCTTTGAACTGCATCCCCGGCACGGGCGTGGCGTCCACTTTATCCTTGATCAGCTCATACGTCGCCTCACTGACCAGCACCTGGCCGGTCTTGGCGACGGCGCAGATACGCGCGCCCAGGTTGGCGGGGCGGCCAATCACCGTGTAGTCCGTACGCTTCTCACAGCCAATCTCACCCACGATGGCCTCGCCGGTCGCCATGCCCACGCCGATACCTTCGGCGCCGATGCCACGCTCCGCGCGCCAGCGCGCCAGCAATTGCATGTAGCGCTCCTGCATCGCCAGCCCCACCCGCACGGCCCGCAGCGCGTGATCCGGCTGGGACAGCGGCGCGTTGAACAGGGCCATCACCTCGTCGCCCACAAACTTATCCAGCGTGCCCTCGAACGATAAGACGACCTCGGTCATTTCGCCCAGGTACGCATTCATAAACTCCACCAGCGTCTCAGGATCGGTGCTTTCCGCCAACGCCGTCGAACCGCGCAGGTCAGCGTAGAGGACCGTTAACGTCTCACGCTCACCCTTCAGAACGGCTTCGTCGGGATGCGCCAGCAGCGCCTCAAGAATGTGCGGATCGAGCGAACGCCCCAACACCCGGCGCAAGTTGCGCTTCTCCATGCTCTCTAGAATCGCCGTATCCATCTGGCTGACGATAGCCCGCAACAGCCGGCGGTCATCCGACGTAAACGCGCGTTGCGGATCGCGGTGCAGCGCGCCAAACACCCCGATGATTTCATCCTGCAAAATCAGCGGGATGCACATCACGGCGCAGCGCGCCCTGGTTGCATTTTGATTACACACCAATTCGCCGCTTTCCATCGCCTCGTTCGCCAACTGGTTGATCAAGCGATAATAGTGGGTATCCCGCAGCAGGTCCTCGTGGGTGATGGCGCGCATTTCCAGCCGCTCGCCCTGCGGATTGTACAGCATGACGAACCCCATTTCCGCCTGAATGACCTTGCACAACTCTTGCAACACCACGTCCAACATCTCATCAAAAGGCAAATGCTGATCGCGGATGCGGTCAAATTGATAAATCGTCTCCAACTCTTTGTTGCGCTGCTCCAACTCGTGGTAGGTATACGCCTGGATCACCGCAGAATCAATCTGGCTTTCGGCAACCTCCAACAAGGCCAAATCATCGTCGCTAAAAGACGCAGCCGCGCGCGTCAGCAGCAACAGGCCGAGCGGCAAATTCTGACACTCCATAAAAATAGGAATCAGCGCCACCTGCAAACTCGCCGGGAGTTCGACCAACACCTCTGACGGCAGCACATCTTGGGCAGGCCAGACCGTCAGACCATCCAAAGCCATCGCTTTCTGCGCCACATCCTCCAATAGCGCGGAATGAAGTTGCAGCCAACCTTTATTATGTTCGTTGACGACTTTCAACTCCAATACCTTCGTCTCCGGTTCAATGAGATACAACAGACATAAATCGGCCTGAAATTGTTCCGCCACAACATTCACAATGCCTGATAACATCGCCAGCGGCCCCGACACACTGTCGCGCACATGGTCAATGGCTAACACGATGTCCAATTCTCTTTGTTTGAGTTGCAACTGCCGCTCAAGGTCGCCCATAATCCCTCCTGCTTATCCAAGCCTTTCTGCGATCCGCTATAAAGACGCCTGTTAGTGTAACACAGGTTATAAAACGGACAAATAAGGCGCCGCTCTCCCGCATCCCGCGATAAGGTATTGCCTAAATTCCTATCTGTGCTATACTGAACTCAATTCAGGTGATGAGGAACACAATGGTATCCGCTCAGAGTCAAGCTCGCCTTAATGCACAACTCCTTAGCCACAAGGAGTTATGGGCGTTTGGGAGCGATTGACCCGAAACATTGAGCGCACAATAGCAGATGACGCGCCTCCCAAACGGAGGCGCGTTTTCTTTTTGGTCAACGGATAGAACGGATTAACCGGAAGGAGTATAGAATGTGTACAGCCACAATGATACCGGAGGTGATTTCCCGGACGCCCCAGTTCCCGGCGTCCGGGGCGCTCGTGTTGTGAAATTTTCAGGTTATTGTTTTCTATTCACAAAATTTCACAACATAATAAGGAGATCGAGCCATGAACACCGAATACAATCCCTGGGAAATCGAGGCCCATTGGCGCGCGCGCTGGGCCGCGGAACATACTTATCGCACGCCCGTCCCCGCAGCAGGGCAGCACACCTATTATTGCCTGGACTTCTTCCCCTACCCTTCCGGCGCGGGATTGAGCGTGGGCCACGGGCGCAACTACGTCCCCAGCGACGTGATCGCCCGCTATCACCGGATGCGCGGCGACGCCGTCCTGCACCCGATGGGCTGGGACGCCTTCGGGCTACCCGCCGAAAATGAAGCCATCAAAACCGGTGCGCATCCCGCCGACAGCACCCGCCGCTACGCCGCCAACTACCGCCATCAATTGGATCTGCTGGGCTGCTCCTACGATTGGGAACGCGAGATCAACTCCGCCGACCCGGCCTACTACCGCTGGAACCAGCACTTCTTCCTGAGGCTGTACCAACGCGGGCTGGCCTACCGCGCCGAAGCGCCCGTCAACTGGTGCGAAAGCTGCCAGACCGTGCTGGCCGCCGAAGAAATCGAGGGCGGCGTCTGCTGGCGCTGCCACAACCCCGTCGTCCAGCGCACCCGCAAGCAGTGGTACATCCGCGTGACCGCCTACGCCGACGAACTGCACGCCGAACTGGAGCGCCTGGATTGGCCGGAACACATCCTGGCAATGCAGCGGCATTGGATTGGGCGCAGCGAGGGGGTAGAAATTGAGCTGGAAGTAATGAGTAATGAGAAAGAAGTAATGAGTGATGAGAAAGAAGTAATGAGTAATGAAGCGTCTTCCCCCATTGCTCATTACCCATTACCCATTACCCATTACTCATTACCCATTACCCATTCCCCCATCACCGTCTTCACCACCCGCCCCGACACCTGGTTCGGGGTGACTTTCGTGGCGCTGTCGCCGGAGCACCCGCTGGCCGAAGCCATCGCCGCGCCGGAGCAGCGCGACGCCGTGTGCGCCTACATCGCCGCCGCCAGGCTGCGCACTTCGGATGATCGCCACACCCGCGAGCCGGATGGCGTCTTCACCGGCGCTTACGCGGCGATCCCCGGCGGCGCACCCGTCCCCATCTACGTGGCCGACTACGTGCTGGCCGAGTACGGCGCGGGCGCGGTGATGGGCGTCCCGGCCCACGATACCCGCGATTTCGCCTTCGCCCAGAAATACGCGCTGCCCATCAAGACGGTCATCGCCCCGCCGGGCGGCGCCCCCGTGACGTTACCCTATACCGATCCCGGCGTCCTGGTCAACTCCGGGACGTTTGACAGCCTGAACTCCGAGGAGGCCATTGCCGCCATCGCGGCCTGGATGGAATCCGAAGGCTTCGGGAGACGCGCTGTCCACTTCCGCCTGCGCGATTGGCTGATCTCGCGGCAACGCTACTGGGGGACGCCCATCCCCATCATCCACTGCCCAACGTGCGGCGAAGTCCCCGCGCCGGAAGCTGACCTGCCCGTGACGCTGCCCGCACTGCCCGACTTCCGCCCGCGCGGCGACGGGCGCGCGCCGCTGGCGAACGTACCAGACTTCGTCGCCACGGTCTGTCCCCGCTGCGGCAGCCCTGCCGAGCGCGAGACGGACACGATGACCGGCTTTGTCTGCTCGTCGTGGTACTACATGCGCTTCACCGACCCGCACAATCCCACGCAGTCCTTCGACCCGGCGCTGGCCGCGCGCTGGCTGCCGGTGGACGTCTACGTAGGCGGCGCGGAGCACGCCGTCGGCCACCTGCTGTACTCCCGCTTCTGGACGAAGGCGCTGGCCGACGCCGGGCTGGTGGATTTCCGCGAGCCGTTCCCCGTGCTGCGCAGCCAGGGCGTGCTGCACGCCCGCGATCCGCGCACCGGCAAGGTGGAGCGCATGTCCAAGTCGAAGGGCAACGTCGTCACGCCGGAGAGCGTCATCGAGCGGTACGGCGCGGATGTGACGCGGCTACATCTGCTGTTTATAGGGCCGTTCGAGGCCAACGTGATCTGGGAAACGGAGGAGGACGGCGTCACGCCGCAGCACATTGAGGGCGTGCGACGCTTCCTGCAACGGGTGTGGCGGATGGCGAATAGCGAATGGCGAATAGCGAATAGCGAATGGCGAATGGCGAATGGCGAATGGACGGAACCGGAAGATCAAATTCTGCAACGCGCTATACACCGCACGGTCCGTGAGGTGACGGAACAAACTGAGGCGCTGCGCTTCAACAAGGCGATCAGCGCGCTGATGACGTTCAGCGGGGAAGTGGAAAGCTATCAGAAACAGTTTGGGGCAACGGCGGCGGGGTTCGCCGCCTGCGCGGCGCTGGTGAAGCTGCTGGCGCCCTTCGCGCCCTTCATCGCGGAGGAAATCTGGCGCGGTTGGGGCAACGTTGACAGCATCCACATTCAGCCGTGGCCGGCGTGGGAGCCGGCGCTGGCGCAAGCCGAGGAAGCGGAGATCGCCGTGCAGGTCAACGGCAAGGTGCGCGACCGCATCCGCGTCGCCGCCGGAACAACCGAGGAAGTCATCCAACAAAGTGCGCTGAATGCGCCCGGCGTCCGGCGCGCGCTGGAAGGGCGCACCGTGCGCCACATCGTCATCGTGCCGGGGCGCGTCGTCAACATCGTCGCCTGAAATCTCAACGGATTCAACGGATTTGAACGGATTTCTTTTCCATTGAATCCGTTCAATCCGTTGAGAATTTTTGCTTCAAGACCCGTTCAAGCTCGAACGGCGCCACTCCACTGATGACGACGTCGCCGGTTTCGGTAATGACAACTTCGGCGGGGGGAACGGCCTGGATGTCCGCGAGGGTGTAGCGGTCGGTCAGCAGGTGGATGGTTTGGTTGGCCGATCCCAACATCCCGTGGCCGAGCGGCTGCGTCGCGTCGTAGCGCCCGGCGATGAAGACGTCCGCGCAGGCCAGCAGCTCGGCGGCGGCGGGGAAAACTTGCACTTCGTCCCAGGTGTAGCCGGTGAAGATCAGCGTCGAGAGTGCCGTTTCACGCCGAATACGCTGCACCAGCGCCAGCAGCGGGTCGGCCTGCTGCAACGGCTCGCCGCCGCTGAACGAGACGCCCTCAATCGCGTCGCCCAGCGCGACGATCTGGGCGAACAGGGCGTCTACCGGCGTCAGCATCCCGCCCTCTGGAGATTGCATCTCCCGATTGAAGCAGCCGGGGCAGGCAAGCGTACACCCTTGCATCCACACCACCGCCCGCACACCCGGCCCATTGGCTCGGCTGGCCGGCAAAAAGCGGGCGACCTGCAACTCGCTCATCAAACTCATTCCTCAAACAGGATGCAGATTCACGCAGATGAACACTGATTTTTTTAAAACTATCTGCGTTCATCTGCGTTTATCCGCGTCCCGATTTTCCTTTTATACTGCCTTCGTCCACTCCCAATCCTGCGCGGCGTCCGTCACGCGGGCGTCCGCTTCCGGCGTCATCTCGCGGGATTCGATCTGACCGCCGAGGGCCGCTTCCAACGCCTTCGTCACATCCAGGCAGCGCCCTCCCTGGATACCGCGCACCTCAATCCGCACCCGGCCATCTTTTTCAATGAAGACTTCGATTTCTTGGAGTTCCATGTTTACTCTCCCTGCAAACAGGCTCAATGGATTGAACGGAAAAATCCGTTGGATTCCGTTCCATCCGTTGAGAAATTCTTTATGCCATCTGGCGCAAGACCAGGTGAACTTGCCCGCCGCGCTCGACTTGCTCAGAGACCATCTCAAAGCCCTGAGATTGGAGCTTGTCGCACACGGCGTGATAGGCGTAGCGCTGCATCACTTCTTGCAAAAACGTCTTTTTGACGCCGCGCACGCCCCACCAGTCGGCGACCAGCTCGTAGGTCGCGCCATGTTTTTTGAAGCCGATGGGATACCCCTTGGTCTTGACCAGCAGATCGGCCTCGGCGCGCTGCCCGCCAAAACCCCGCACCTTGCTGCCTTCCTCATATTCATATTTCAGGTCGGCCAAAGCCCGCTTGAGATATTCCAATTCTACAATCTGCGTCTTGATGCGTGTAAAATGCGACATAGATACCTCCGTAGCGAATTACGAATAGTGAATTACGAATGGCGAGTGAGCGGATCAGCGAATCCCATAACCCACAACTCAGCACTCAGTCCTCAGCACTCAGTCCTCAGCACTTATGTTAACTTGACCACTGGATAATCCCGGTACACCAGCGTATCCGTCTGCAAATCCCGCGCCGTCATCAGCAGACGTTTGTTGGCGTCAATGGAGAACGCCACTTCAAAGCGCGCCTCGCCCGGCTGACCGGGCGGATCGGCGAGCAGGAAGGTGGGATGGTGCTCATTCATCCAGAAATACGTGCGGCGGTCTTCGTCGGCCGGCGTCGTCGCCACCACACGCGCCGCGCCGGAAGGGTCGAAGATCAATTCCAGCGGGCCGCCGGCTTCGCGGGAGCGCCGCTGTTCGCTGACCTCAAAGATCGCCAGCCCCAGGTGCGTCTGCGCCGCGTGGGAAGCCTTGACCCGCAGCTTCGCCACCGGCTCGGTGGTGGGATACGGCGTGCCGTGGCTGACGATGGCCCGGTAGTCGTAGCCGCCCTTCTCCCGATTGACGAAGCGCACGGCGTAATCGTGCTGGATGTGGTCGTAGAAGTCCACGCCGGCCACGAAGGCCGCCGCGCCGCGCGCCACCGCATCCATCGGCCGGTTCAGCATCACCCGCTCGCGCCCAAAGATGCGATACAACATCTGTTGGACTGCGGGAATCTGGCTGCTGCCGCCCACCAGCAGCACCGCCTTGATGGCGTCGGCGTCGTAGCCGCGCTCGCGGGCGGCGTTGAGCGCGCGCCGCACCGCCCGGTCAATCATGGCGAAGGCGTCGTGAGCGTCCAGCAGCGCCTCGAAATCCGCGCGCGTCAACGTCGCGGTCAGCGGCGCGCCGGTGTAGGGGTTGAGCACGCTGATGTCGGCCTGCGGCTGGAACGACAGGGTTTCTTTGGCGCGTTCACACTCCACCAGCAAGGCGTTGCTGATCTGGCGCACGTCCTCATCGAAATCGCTGCACCCGTTGCGCTGCAAAACCTCCTGGAAAATCCACTGATCCAGAGTCATGCCGCCCAATTCCACCCCGGCCTTGCCCAACACCCGGCAGCGGCGTCCCACCGCGGATTCAGGCGCGTCGTCAATCAAGATTACCGAAATGTCCAGCGTGCCGCCGCCGAAGTCGAAAATCAGGTAGATGTCGCCCGGCTGGATGTGCGCGCCGTAGCCGAGGGCCGCCGCCGAAGGCTCGTCAATGAGCCGGAAACGCCGCAACCCCACCGATTCGGCGATGCCGGTCAGCCAATCCTCGTAATGCTCAAAGGATTCGACCGGCACGGTCAGCGCAACCTCCTCGTCTTCGATAGACAGTTCCTCAACGGCGAAAAGCAGCACACTCGTCAAAAAATCGCGCCCGGCGTCGAAGGGTGAAATCTGTTTCCCGTCCACCCGCACTTTGAGCGGGCTGCGGTTAGCGATGTAACGCTTCATCCAGCGGAACGTGTGCGCCGCCTGATACAGATTGCGCTCCAGCACCTGCGCGCCAATCCAGCGGCGGCGCTCATCCGCATAATGCACCAACGACGGGATCAGCGAAATCGTCTCATCGCCCTGCTTGAGCAACGAGCCGTAATCCGGGATGTGCAGCGGCGTCGCGTCCCGCAGCGTCTCATCCCACACCGCGAGGACGGTGTTGGAAGTGCCAAAGTCAATACCTAAGCGTCCGGCCATAGAAACAGCACCCTACTCAGGTGTAGTCTGCCCTAAATTGTTTGGCGGCATCATGCCTAAATACTCTTCATAAATCCGCTTTTTGTATGCCGGGCCGATCTCATTGACAGCCGCAATGAACGTTTGATAGGTACCCAGTCCGCCAATCTTCTCCCAAAATTCATCCCCAATCAAAACCACCCGGTCCCTTTTCATGTTGAACCACCGCGCCGGGAAACTCCAATCATAGGTCTCTCTGCTTTCATAGGGATTGTAGGGAAGGGCATAATACGCAGCGGTTATTTGCGGTGGGTCCATACTGTAAAGTTTCAACAGCTTTTCCTTGCTCACTTTGGATTGATCGCTGTTGGGTAAAGGGGCTTTGAGTTCAAAAGCATATTTCTCGCCGCTCGTTGTGTCCATAGCGTAGACATCGCAGACAATTTGCACCAGGACATCTTCTCCACCACCCTCCAAAACGTAGGCCAATTCGGTATCCCAATCGGGTTTCTGCCGTTCTTTGCCTTTCTCGGGGTGTTCTAAAGCATTGAGAACTTCCGTAATTCTTGCAAGTCGTTCCGATCTAACGGCGCCAAAGATACTGTGTCCTTTAGCGCCAAACCCCAGACCAAATTGCGCCGCAGTCACCGCCAGAGTTTCCCACACACCGCCAAAAGGTGTAACAAATCGGCGCTCAAAGTGCGCGCCTTTTAAAATTTCCTCTGGAACTAAAGCTGCATATAGCGGTTTCGTTTTATGGATTTTTTCTATTTCAAACTTATCGTCAAATAAAACTCGCTGCATGACTCGATCCATCAAATCCTTTATGACGGACTGAATGGCTGCTTTCATCTCTCGTGGATCACCCGGCATAATCAGTTTCTCCTATCAGGGTTTTCGCCAGATAAAAATTGACTCGTAAAATTCGCTAGACCTTCTTCCGGTGCGGCGGTTCACATGACGGTGCAGGATAGCCTCTACTTCTACATCACAAAGCTCTGCAATGCGCCCATAAAGATTGTGCCGGTCGCCAGCCACCACGATCAACCGACCTCCCGATGACATAGACTCACACGCGCGCCGAAAAACCTGAGCAATGGCCTCCTGGTACTCGCGTTGCGCCTTTTGACCAGCGCCCTGCTTCGCCGCGCCGATTTCAAAGCCCCGGCGATCTTCCAGATCGAGCAATTCATAGGCATAACGATGTTGTTCATGGTAATCAATCAAGCCAACATAGGGAGGACTGGTGATGACGCCATCCACTTGCGGAAGCGTCAGGTCTCGACTATCTCCATGAATGATCGTCACTGCGGCATTGGTTCTTTGTGATGAAAATTCTTCCAACCGGCGCAAAGTATCCAGGCTATAGCGTTTCAAAAACTGATAAGCCTCAGTGGTCGGCGTACAATAACGGCTATGCTTATAACACCAATAAGGTTCAGTCTGCGGCGCCTTCGGAAAATCAAGGTCAAAGTGCGTGGTTAAACGTGCGGAACGTGCGGATCGGGAAAGGATTACTTTAAGTAGGTCCTGTTCCTGGTAATTTTCGATCAAATCCCGATACGTCAGTAACTCATTGAGCGCCTGTGGCGCAAACCATTGATTCAGATACTCGCTGTGAGAGGTAACTTTTTTCCCCCCGCCATTACCGCCAGCACTCCACAAGGTTGGTTGATAAACGTCTGAGTCGGTCCGCTGTCTTGTCTTCTCCAAAATATCCAGAACCTCTCGTCTGACGACACTCAAATCATAGCGGCGAGTTTTGGCGCGTATCAGTAATACATTAAAAGCCGAAATGTCATATCCTACGGCATGGATGCCTAATTCATTCGCCTGAACCAAAGCAGTGCCCGATCCAGCAAATGGATCGAGAACTGTTTGACCAGGACTGAAATATTTCCGCAAAAATATCTCCACCAATTGGGGGATGAACTTGCCCAGATACGGATGCAGGCGATGCACATGCTTTGTCCGCTCGCGCTCCGGTAAATCTCGCTCGCGCCAATTGAGATTCAGTTCATCAAGAGGAGTGTCAGGAGTAACACTATCAGCCACCGTCGGCTCACCCGATCCCTCATAGATGCTGACACGGCGCTCTTCATTGGTAAGCTCAGAAATTTGATAGGGTGTCATTGAGAAAGCTCTTCCAGATCATAATTACCGCTATTGAATGTGACCACCTTTAACCAATCTATCGTGCCGGTGTCATTGCAAAATTTCTCCATAAATTCTTTGGTAAACCGATTCAGAATTCCGCTGTCCCTCAAATCAAAAGTATCAATGTACTCTCTAATACGATACCCAATCGGCTCAATGATGTCTGTATAAAGAGTCTCACTTTCACTGATGAGATACCAGAAATTCCGTCCAACTACCTTCAAATAACCGTCTGGTGTATTAGTTGTATGCATTTTGCCATAACAAATACCTAACACCGGCTGAACCGCTAATGTTACCTGCTCTTGTCTCACCTGGCTCGTCGCTTTACCCAAACCCTGGACGAATTTTCTGTGCCGTGAACTATTTTCCCAATTTAGCCCGGATTTTACAGAGACAATGTAGTACGTTCCATGATTCACAAACTCTAAATCCACACCCGGCATCGCCGATTTGCGCGCGTTGCACGTTTTGTCTGCCACAAAGAACGCCAACCCTTTCAAAAAGTTTGTGAAGTATTTATCCTCGGATGAGGTTAAAAATCTCGTCAATAAATCTTCCATCAAGTCCCACGCTATCAGGATGTCCTTGGACCCGAAAAGATAGGGATTCCTTTGAAGCAAGCGGCTCAGTTTCAGTTGTTTCAAAGAGGCGATCCGACATTGATAGAAATACTCAATGTTGGTACTGGCGTATTCACGAACATCATCCAGATTCAAAGGTTTCATCTGACCCCTCCATCGTATACATCCTTTGAGTCTCAAGCCACTCGAACATTTATTCTATCATACCACATCTTCGCGGCGCTGCGCGTTACTCAATCTCAATATCAAATTCCCCGGCCATGATCGTATGGGTCACGCCGGTTTCCAATTCAATGTCAAAACGGGTGCGGTGACGCGCCAGCGCGGCGACGAACTGCACCGCGCGTCGCGCCTCTACGCTGAGTTTAGGGTTGTGCGCGCAGGCGTCAAGGACGCCCACCGCCGAGGGAGTGATATGCGCCAATGGGGTGCGCAAGAGCGCCGCCACGTCGGGCATTCGCAAATCCCAGAGCGAAAAGGAAGCATCCGCGCTGCCTACCGCCATAAACGCGCCGTCGGGCGACACGTGCAGCGCTGTCACCTCACCGCTGGGGATGACCGCCTGCCCCAGGCTCGCCCGGCTCGCCAGGTCGAAGAAGCGTACCTCTCCCTCGTGTCCGGCGGTCAGGATGTAGTTCCGTTCCGGCAGCACCTCGATGCCCACCGCCGCCTGCACATGCTCTGTCATAAAATCTGCCCTGGCAATCCACTGTTCCCACTGCTGATTCCTTCTGATCTCGTAGAGCCGCACCTGGCCGTTGTTCCGCCCGATCAGCGCGGCATCATTGCCGGGCAGGAACGCCGCGCTGCGGGGCGTCGAGTCGAGCCGGCCCCAAGCGCCGGGATCCAATGCGGGCGCGGTCAGCCGGTAGAATTCGCGTTGCAACAACACCAACGCCGCATCGCCCCTCTGCGACACGCACATCGCACGCGGCCACTCCCCCATAACACGCCGGGCGCGCTCCGCTCGCGCCGCCACGTCCCACACCACCACCGCCGCGTCGCGCCCGGCGGAAAGCGCCAGGTCGCCCGCCAGCGCCGCCAACGCCATGATGGACCCTTGATGTTCCCCTAATTTGAAAAGGCCGTCGCCGCCCCACCCGTAGACGCCGGTGGCGGACGTCGTGACGTTGGTGCGTTCCGCGCAGACCAGTTGGCCGCTGCGGGTAAAGATCACCTGCCCCACCGAGTGCTCGAAACCGCTCAACACCCGCTCGGTTTGCGCCGTCTCGTAGTTCCACAACGCCAACTTCCGCACACCGGTCGCCACCGCCAGCCGGGAATCGGTCGGCGAAAAGGCCACATCGTTGATGCGGCCCGGCGCGCGCAGTTGCGCCTGGAAGAGTGCGCAGGGGAAGTGCTGCGGCATCACAGCCTCGTCCAGCGCCAGCTCTTCCGCCGCCAGAGCCGCGCACTGCGCGAACACGGCGCGATCCGCGGCATCCCGTGGCTGCCAGCCGGCCCGCCGCAGGATACCCAGCGCGCGCGCGCTCCACAGCGGCAGAATTTCCAGCGCCAGCGCCCACACCCGATCCCACGCCTGCTGCCCCTGCAACATCCGCAGGACGAACTCCAGCTCTTCGGGCGTCATCGCGGCGGCGCGGGCGCGATAATCGTGCCCCACGACGATGGTGAGGAAGTCCGCGCGCCCCGTCAGACGCAGCTTCTCGCGGACGCGGCGGCGGATGCCCTCGGCGGCGGCTTCGTAGGCCGCGCGCAGGAGCCGCTGGTCGAAGTCCAGCGCGTCGTAGCGCTCCCACTGCTCGGTGAGGAACAAAAAGAGAGCGCGGCGCGGCGCCTCCTCCGGCAGATAGCCCATTTCCAGGGCAATCTCGCGGGCGACCGGATGCTCCTCGTTGATCACGAAATCGCATAGCGCCTCGCGCGCCGGCTGCTCTGTCAGCGAGCGCAGCGCCGCACGCGCGTTGGCAGCGATCTGCGGCTCGAAATCGCCGCAGGCCCCCAACAACAGTCCCATAAGGCCGGCGGCATCGTGAATCAGGAGATCCAACGCGCCAATGTGGAGTGCGCTGGATACCCGCACTTCCGGCGGCGCCGTCGCCACCCACTGCTTCGCGTGCAGCAGAGCGTCCAGGGTAGGATGGCGCGTTTCGTGCCAGACGTCGCAGACAGCATTGATGGCGGGCTGCTGTGTAACTTGGGAGACTGACTCCAAGGCCAGATCGCGGATCGTTGCATCGCGATTCTGCACAGCGGCCTGTGCTAACTCGCGCACGGCCTCAGCGGAGCCGTCGGCAGCCAGCGCGGCCACGGCGCGGCGGCGGATGCTGCGTCCGAAGAGGGGGATCGTGTTATACAGCTCGCGGCGGCGTTTTTCCAGGGTACGGGCGTCCATTGAACTTCACTCAGGCCATCTGCCGCAACGTCAGGTGAATCCGGCCCTGCTCTTGCTTCTGGGTGACCAATTCAAACCCCTGTTCGGTGAACTGTGCCAGGGTGATGTGATAGGCATAACGCTGCGCCAACTGCGCCAACCATGCCTCGGAGAAACGCCGGCGATCAAACTCGGAGATGATGGCGGTGTACGTCCCATCGGTTTGCCGCTTGAAGCCAATATCGTTGCTGGCTTTGCCCACGTCCTTGCGGCGGATGATAATCTCGGCAGAATTCACCCGCACGCCGCCCAACCAGCCGCGCAAGTGCTTTGGTTTTTCGTGGATTTCAACATGAGGAAAACCGAGGTCGGCCAACGCCTTCACCAGGGCGTCCGCATCCACAAATTGCGTGCGTAAAACTGTGTAATGTGACATGTCAACCCTGCTCCTTCTTCTGGAACAGCCATTCCCACTGCTGGTACGTCTCCGGGAAGGCAGCGAGTTGGGCGCGGCCCTCCCCCACCCACGCGCGCAGCGCTTCCACCGCTTCCCGCTGGGAGACCGACAACGGCACCAGCCGCCGCAGGGCGTCCAGCACATCGTCGGTGGTGAACTCGCGGCCCCCATCGTTGAAGCCAATGTACATTGCATCAATGATCGCCTGCTCGATTTCCGCCCCCACGTAGCCCTCGCAGGCCTGCGCCAGCCGGGGAATGTCGTAGTCTCGCGTCTCGCGGCGGCGCTTGCGAATGTGGACGGTGAAGATTTCTTCGCGCTCCTGCCGGTTGGGCAGGTCGAGGAAGAATACCTCGTCGAAGCGGCCTTTGCGGAGCAGCTCCGGCGGCATGGCGGAAATGTCGTTGGCCGTCGCCACCACGAAGCACGAAGCGACCTTCTCCTGCATCCAGGTGAGGATCGCGCCGAAGACGCGCGTGCTGGCGCCGCTGTCGGTGTTGCCGTGCGCCAGCGCTTTCTCCATCTCGTCAATCCAGACGATGCACGGCGCGACCGTCTCCGCCAGGTGCAGGGCGCGGCGGGTGCGCGTCTCGGATTCGCCGACGAGGCCGCCAAACAGCGCGCCCACGTCCAGGCGCAGGAGGGGCAGCCGCCACAGGCCGCCGATCATCTTGGCGGTGAGGCTCTTGCCGGCGCCGGGGATGCCGATGAGGGCGATGCCTTTGGGCGCGGGCAGGCCGTAATCGCGCGCCTCCTGCGTGAAAGCGCGCTCCCGCAGGCGCAGCCACGCCTTGAGCGCACCCAACCCGCCCACGTCGTCGGGCGTCTCGGTGACGGCGTAGAACTCCAACGCCTCGCTCTCGCGGATGATCTGCTTCTTCTCCTCCATCACCAGGTCAATGTCGCGGTCGTCCAGCACGCCTTCGCGCACGACGGCCTTCGAGAAGACCCGCTGCGCCTGCGCCGTCGTCAAACCCAGCGCGGCCTGCACCAGCTTCTCGCGGCCCAGCGGGGTCAGGCGGACTTTGACGGCGGGCACTTCGGTCAGCCGCTCCAAAACGGCGCTCAGCGCGTCCGCCGTCGGCAACGCGAGTTCGACCACCACTGCTTCATCTTTGAGTTCTTCCGGCACTTTGGTCAGCGGCGTGGTGACGATGATGGCCTTGCGCGCCTGCTTCAACTGCTGCGCCGCGTTGCGCAACTTGCGCTTGATGCGCGGGTCGCCCCAGAAGTCGTGGAAGTCCTTGAGGACAAAGACCGCGTTCTCCTCGCCGCTTTGCAGGAGCGCGTCCAGCGCGGTCAGGGGATCGCGGGCGTTGGGCAGTGTCCCGCGCCCGACCAGCCGCGCGAAGCCGTCGCCGGCGTCCCACGCCAGGGCCGGACGCTTCGCGCGCTCGCAGAGCGCCTGCACCGTCTGCACCGCACGTTCCTCTTCCACCGTCGCCAGCACGATCAGGGTGAAGCGGGCGCGCAGGTAAATGTCAAGTTGTTCTTCAAAGTCCATCGTTGTCCCCTCTGAAAATAGGCTCAACGGATTGAACGGATTAAACGGAAAATGTCCGGTTAATTTCGTTGAATTCGTTGAGAAAATTTTTCGACCTGTGCAATAGCATTGCTGAATAGCCTATTTTCTGTCAGCAGATTGAGCAGATTTAGCGGATTAATAGAAAAAATCTGCTCAATCTGCTTAATACATCGTAAAAAAAGAAACCCGAATTTTTTGACAAACCGGCCAAATGTGTAACCATGACCGGATGAACAAACAACACGTACAACTCAGTGAAGAAGATCAAAAATATCTGGAAACCTTAACCAGCACAGGCGAATTGAGCGTCAAAGTGTATCGGCGGGCGCTCGCGCTCTTGGCGCTGGGGCGCGGGAAAACGTATACCGCCGTGGCGGAAACACTAAACGTCACCATTCCTACCCTATCGGGATGGGCAGCAAGATATGCAGAGGAGGGTATCGCTGCGCTGTACGATAGACCGCGTTCCGGCA
>DAOUGD010000168.1:0-2140 GCA_034429475.1 Anaerolineae bacterium | reverse complement strand
TTCATCATTAACCGACGGTTCACCAGCGATTGGATGAAAATTTCACGCAAAGACGCCAGGCTCGCCAAGTTCTCGTTTTTTACTTTGCGCCTTTGCGCCTTTGCGTGAAACAGTCTTTATTTTCAGAGGAGATGACGAATGAAGATTACCGATGTACAGGCCTGTGTGATTGGCCGGGAAGAGCCGCATAGCGGCGGGTGTGTGTGGACGTTTGTGCGGGTGTACACCGACGAAGGGATTGTCGGGACGGGCGAGTGCAACTCGGCGGCGGCAGGAGCGTCGGGCTTCGCCGTGAAGCAGGCGATCCTGGCGATGAAGCGGGCGCTGATCGGCAAAGACCCGCTGGACGCCGGGCCGTTGTGGGAGATGCTGCGGCGCTGGGGACGCTACGGCGGCACGACCAACGCGCCGCTCATCTTCGCGCTGACCGGCATCGAGAACGCGCTCTACGACATCGCCGGCAAGGCGCTGGGCGTGCCCGTCTACCGGCTGCTCGGCGGCAAATTCCGCGACAAAATCCGGCTCTATGCCGACCTCCACGCCGGCGACGAGGAGACGCCGGAGGCCTACGCGGCAAAGGCCGTGGAAGTGATCGAGGGCGAAGGCTACAGCGCGGTGAAGTTTGACGTAGACCACACCGGGGTGGGCAAGCTCGATCCGTGGAACTGGACGACCGGCGCGCAGGAGATGACGCACATCATCCACCTGATCGCCGCTGTGCGCGAGGCCATCGGCTACGAGACCGACCTGGCGATTGACTGTCACGGCCAGTTCGACGTGGGGTCCGCCATCACGCTGGCGAAGGCGGTGGAGCCGCTGCGCCTGATGTGGCTGGAGGAGCCGGTGCCGGCGGAAAACCTCGACGCACTGGCGCACGTCAAGGCAGCCACCAACACCGTCATATGCACCGGCGAGAACCAGTACACACGCTGGGAGTTCCTGCAACTGCTCCAAAAGCGCGCCTGCGACGTGATCATGCCCGACCTCTCAAAGGCCGGCGGCATCATGGAGGCCAAGCGCATTGCGGACATGGCCGACGCCTTCTACGTCCCGCTGGCGCCGCACAACGTCTCGTCGCCGCTGGGGATGATGGCCGCGTGCCACGTCTGCGCCGCCGTTCCCAACTTCCTGGTGCTGGAATTTCACGGGCGCGACATCCCCTGGTGGAACGATCTCTGCGACGGGGATAAGCCCTTCATCCGCAACGGCTGGATGCATGTCTCCGAGCGCCCCGGCATCGGCGTGGAATTGAACGACGCGGTGGCGAAGTCGCTGCTGTGGCATGGGGATACGTATTTCGATTGATGGAACTGGTGTGTATTTCGTAGTGCGTATTCCGTAACGGACCACGCACTACGGACTACGGACTACGCAATACGTTCAACTTGGTTTACCGGATATTGCAATGAATGAAAATGTGAAGGATGTAAGTTGGTCGCCGCGCGTGCCCCAGTGGAAGGTGCGGCGGCTCTATCAACTGGAAAGCAAGGGCGTCTATGACGACGAGTTGTTGGATGATGTCGGTTGGATGCTCTATCAACGCTGCCGCGACATTCTCACCATCCAGGACGCGCTCGACGGCGTGGTGACGTGTCCGCGCTGCGCCAACGCCGGGCAGACGACGCGCATCCTCCGCGTGACGCACGCCCGTGAGGAAGTGCTGGCGTGCCCCACCTGCGGCTGGGCGTTGACCTGGTATGACTATCACCTGACCTTCAAGCGGCAGCAGCTCAACCCCGGCGGCGCGACGGCGGCGTTTGCGGCTTACGTGCGCGACTTCGCGCTGGCCCGCACGCCTCAGGCGAAGATGCTGGCGATTGACCAGGCCATCCACGCCTTCCACTATTCCTACCGCGACCAGCCCGATCTGGCGACGCGCCCGGCAGGCGTCAACCTCATCGTCGGCAACCTGACCGAGGTGATACAATTCCTGGACGAACTGAGCGGCCTTCCCAATTCCGCCGAAATCCAGGCCACCGACGCCGCCTGGCGCGCCACCCTCAAGTCAGTCTCGTGGTTGAAACTTCCAGAATCGGCGGATGAGCAAGTCAGCGAGTCGGCGGATCAGCGAATGAGCGAGTCAGCGAATGAGCGAATCAACGAACCCTAAACTCACCCCCGCGCCCCCTCACCCCCTCAC
>DAOUGD010000167.1:0-4385 GCA_034429475.1 Anaerolineae bacterium | reverse complement strand
GTAGCCCGTCACCACAAAAGTCTTTAAAAATCATGGCCTTGGCCGTTCTATGCGCCGCCCCCGGAAACGGGGGCGGCATCGTGTGAGTTATGGTATACTGACCCTCATCGTCAGTTTTTGTGAATGAGGGGGGACCTATGAATACGTCCAGACAATCCGAAGATTTGCCGCAGTCTGAGCTGCCCGCCGGGGAAGAACGGGAAGTGCGGCGGCTGGATCGCGTCGCCATTGACGGCGCGCCGATTGCATACGTTCTGGTGTTGGCGGCGGTGGTGGCGGCACTGGCTTTTATCCCCATCCCCATTTCGGTGGTGATTGGGTCTGGGAAGAATTTCCCGATGAGCCAGAGCATCTATCCGCTGGTGGGCTGGCTGCTCGGGCCGGTGGCCGGCGCGGTGGCCGACGGGATAGGCGCGCTGGTCGGCGTCATCGTCGCGCCGCACACCACTACCTCCGCGCCGGCGACGGTGCTGGGGGCGGTGCTTGGCGGCTTCGCTGCCGGCGCGATGACAGTGAAAGAGCGTCGCGCGTGGTGGTGGGCGCCGTTGGCCGGGGTGTTTGTCATTTTCTACGGGCTGTATGCCGGACGCGCCGTTTTTATCAACGGGGCTGCCGCGCGCGACGTGTTGCTCGGCTCATTCATCAACTGGTCGGCGCTGCTGCTTTTTGTCTTGCCCACGCGCGTCTGGTTTGCGCGCTTGCTCGCAGAACGCGATTTAAAGCGCATCGGAATCGGGTTGTTTGGGGGCACCTGGATCGTCGCCGGGTTATCGCACCTGGCGACCGGAACTATCGTTTACGCGATTCTTAACTGGGCCAGTGAGTACTGGCTGGTCTTTGCGCCCGTCGCGCCATTGGAGCACCTCGTCCGCTGCCTGGTGGGCGCCATCATCGGCACTGGCGCCATTGCTGGATTGCGTGCGACCGGTCTGATCAAGCCCACCTACGCTGCTTATTGAATTGGACGCAGATGCACGCAGATGCACGCAGATTTTTAAAATAATCTGCGTGCATCCGCGAAAATCCGCGTACAGATTTTGTTTTCTGGATTGAGAACCCCTCCAATGGCTTCGATCATTGCTGCTCTGAAGCAGGCTTCGTATGCGTATCCCCACACCGACCGCTTCGCCCTGAAAGATATCTCCCTGGACATCCACCAGGGAGAGTTTTTGGGCCTCATCGGGCCGACGGGGGCGGGCAAGACCACGTTTTGTCTGGCGCTGAACGGCATCGTGCCGCAATTTTACGGTGGGCGCTTCTTCGGGCACGTCACTGTCGCCGGGCTGGATACGCTCGATCATCCAATCAGTGCGCTGGCGCGGCACGTCGGCGTGGTCTTTGAAGACCCGGAGACGCAACTCGTCGCCCATTCGGTGGAAAACGAAATCGCCTTCGCCTTGGAAAACCTGAAAATTCCTCGTGAGGAAATGCTGCCCCGTATCTCCCGCGCACTGGAAGCCGTGCGGCTGGAGGGAACCGAAAAGCGTCATCCGCAAGAGCTATCCGGCGGGCAGAAGCAGCGGTTGGCGATTGCGGCGGCGCTGGCGCTCCGGCCTGACCTGCTAATCCTCGATGAACCTACCTCTCAGCTCGATCCGGTGGGCGCGCAGGAGGTCTTCGCCACCGTGCGCGAGCTTAACCGGACGCTGGGGATCGCCGTGGTGATGACGGGCCACGCCGCCGAGGAACTGGCGGAATACGCCGACCGCGTGGCGCTGCTGGTAGGCGGGAAGCTGGTTAAGGTGGGACCGCCAGATGCGGTGTACGGCGACGTGGCGCAGTTGGAAACATGCGACGTGCGTCCGCCCCAGGTGGCGCGCACGTTCTATCTGATCAACCGTTTGCGCGGCGCGGAATCGCCTGTGCCGGTGCGGCTGGCGGAGGGGATGCGGCGGTTGCGCGAAGGCCCTGCGATTGAAATCGCAGGCTGTTACGCGAAGTGCGTTGAAACGCACTCTGACACTTCCGCCTCGTTGCTTTCCGTGAAGGATCTGCATCACGTCTACCCGGACGGGACGCGCGCCCTGCGCGGCATTTCGCTGGACATCCGCGCGGGCGAGTACGTGCTGATCGTCGGGCAGAATGGAGCGGGCAAGAGCTCGCTGGTCAAGCATTTTCTCAAGCTGCTGACGCCCACGGAAGGCTGCGTGCAGGTGGATGGGCGCGATACGCGCGCGTGGACGGTCGGCGCGCTGGCCCGGCGCATCGGGTACGTGGCGCAGAATCCCGACCACCAGATTTTCAACGCGACGGTGTGGGACGAAGTGGCGTTCGCGCTCAAGAACCGGGGCTGGCGCAAGGCGGAGGTCGAGGGGCGGGTGATTGAGACGTTGTCCGCGCTGAATCTGCTCGACGCGCGCGACCGGCATCCGCTGGCACTGCCCAGGGGCGACCGGGCGCGGGTGGTGATTGCGGCCGTGCTGGCGCTTCACCCGGATGTTCTCATCTTTGACGAGCCGACGACGGGGCAGGATTATCGCGGCGCGCGTGCCATCCTGGACATCACCCGCGACCTGCACCGGCAGGGCAAGACGATCATCGTCATCACCCATCACCTGCACCTGATGCCGGACTACGCCGAGCGCGTGTTGGTGATGGGCGCCGGCGTCCTGCTGCTGGACGCGCCCATCCGGCAGGCGTATCACGCCGTGGATGTGTTGCGCTCCACGTACCTGACGCCGCCGCAGGCCGTGCTGCTGGCGCAAGCCCTCGGCAACGATGTCCCGCTGCTGACGCCAGAAGAAGTTGCGGCGTGTGTGACAGACAAAAACGTAAAACGTGAAACGTGAAACGTGATGGCTTTACTGTGAAAGTATCACGTTTCACACATCATGTTTCATCTTTCTGGGACCTATGCTGACATTACAAACCGTAACCCGCGCTTCGTTTTTCACCCGGCTGGACTTTCGCCCCAAGCTGGTGTTGATGGCTGTGTTGACGCTGACGGCGTTTCTCTGGGAGAGCGTGGCGTTGAACGGCGCGCTGGCGCTGGGCGTCATCCTCGCGGCGCTGGCGGCGGGTGTGTCGGGGCGTTATATCCGGCGCGTGCTGGGGCTGATGGCACCGTTTTACGTCATCTTGCTGCTGACGCAAGGCTTCTGGGCCGGGGATATGCTCCGCGCGCGCACCGGGCAGACGGTGTTGACGCCGCTGTTGACGCTTCCAGCGCATTGGTGGCTGATCGGCGGCGGGCAGATGTCGTTGGAAGGGGTGCTGTACGCGCTCAACCTCATCGCCAAAACGCTGACGATGACGCTGGTTATCCCGCTGGGCGTGTTTACCACCGACGCCAACGCGATGATCGTGGGACTGGTCAAGGCGCGCATCCCCTACAAACTCGCCTTCATCTTTTCGTCCACATTGCGCTTCTTCCCGCTGTTGTTTGCCGAAGCGCAGACGATTCTGGAAGCGCAGCGGTTGCGCGGCCTGGCCTTTGAGGACTTGGGCCTGCTCAAGCGGGTATCGCTCTATGCCAAAATTGCCGTCCCCCTGATTCTGAACGCGCTGGTGAAGGCGCAAACATTAGAAATCGTTCTGCTTTCGCGGGCCTTCTCCGGCAGCCCGGAGCGTACCTATCTGCACGAATCGCGGTTGGCCGCGCGCGATTACATCTTGATGGTTGGCTGTGCCGTCTTTTTCGTCGCTGTGTTGATGGCCTACTTTGGCTGGAACATCGGCCGGCTTGGCGGGCCGGTTTGAAGCCGAGGAAGGTTTTTGACTTTCTATAAGGGTGTTGTATGACTGCGGTATACACGGGTGTGAAGGAGTACTGCCATGCACAATAGAAGAACCCTGATCGTCGCCGGATTGCTGATTGTGGCCGCCGTCGTCTACCTGATGGTGAGCAGCACCGGCGGCACGGCGCATTACTTCCTCACCATTGATGAACTGCGCGCAATGGGCCAGGAGGCCGAAGATCGCCCGATCACCGTCTCCGGCGCGGTCCTGGGCGATACGATTGTGTACGACGCCCAGGCGCCGCGAGTGACGTTCACCATCGTCCAGGTGCCGGGCGATCCGCAAGAAGTGGAACAGGCCGGTGGGCTAGCGCAGGTCTTGCATGACGCCGTGCAGAATCCCTCCCTGGCGCGGCTGGAGGTGGTCTACGATAGCGTGAAGCCGGATTTGCTCCGCCATGAAGCGCAGGCTATTGTCCGGGGGCAGTTGGGCGCCGATGGCCGCTTCTACGCGGACGAGCTGCTGCTCAAGTGCCCCTCCCGCTACGCGGAAGAAATCCCCAACCAAATGTGATGACTCCTCTGAAAATAAAGACTGTTTCACGCAAAGGCGCAAAGGCGCAAAGTAAAAAACGAGAACTTGGCGAGCCTGGCGTCTTTGCGTGAAATTTTCATCCAATCGCTGGTGAACCGTCGGTTAATGATGAA
>DAOUGD010000166.1:0-47485 GCA_034429475.1 Anaerolineae bacterium | reverse complement strand
GCGCGCGGCGCGCGCCCAAAAACACAAAAAAAATCTAGCTTCCAGCTTCCAATTCCCGCCAATCGCGGGCCAGTTGTCGGCGGGCATAATGCAGGCGCGATTTGACCGTGCCTTCCGGGACGTCGAGCGCGTCCGCCGCATCCCGGATGCTCATCTCCTGCTCGTAAACCAGGCGAAACGCCTCGCGCTTGTCGTCGGGCAGTTGCGCCAGGGCTTGCCGGTAGGTGGCGCGTTGTTCGGCAAGTTCCACGGCGGATTCCGGCCCCAACGAGGCGCGATCCACCATCCAGGAAGGGACGAGATCGGCGTCACCGTCGTCATCTTCTGGATCGGGGGGCGGCTCCAGGGGCAACTCGCGCCGCCGCTGGATCGTCCGCAGGGCATTGAGCGCCAGGTTCGTGGCGATGCGATAGAGCCACGCCCTGAAGACGCCGCGACCGTCCCACTGTTCAATGCGCTGCCACACACGGAGGAAGGTCTCCTGCGCCACATCATGCGCCGCGTCCTCATCGTGGAGGATGCAGGCCGCGTGGCGGGAGAGTGCCTCGGCGTAGCGCTCAAACAGCGCCTCAAACGCGCGCGCGTCGCGGTTGAGGATGCCGATTGCCAGGTCTGCGTCAGATAGCGTTTGCATTTCTACCCTCTACTGTACAAGACACCCTTCAAAAGGCAAAGGTTCACGACCTGGCGCGTCTCCGTCATAGCGCGTCCGCTGAACTCAGCGCGCACTTTGCCCAGCAGAGCGCTATCCGTCAGATGGACGTAGCCGCTGCCTGCGTTGTGGATGGCATACTTGCGGCCTTCCAGCGTGCTACGAATGTGATAGTTATCCGCCGCGATCTGAGCGTCTTGATAAGCTCTGGCTCAAAAACTCTCCTCATGCCTAGTACATTCATCTTATTTTTGTTTTATCATGAAGTAACTGCTTTGAGGATTTCGAGATCGTAGAAACGCTAAATCACTGGGGTGTGTTTCAAATAAGCCATACTGCGAATGAATTCGCAGGCTGATACCGAAAACCCGTTAAAACGGGTTAAAAAGCAGTTCCCTGTCAGTGTATCGAGTGCGTTTTTAACGCACTTTGCATAGCAGCCGATGATTTCAATCATCGGTGCGCGAACGGCGAAGACTTTGTGACACTAACCGTAACGCATATTCCGTAGTCCATATAAACAAAATACGCCCCAATCATCAGAAAGGAACCTACTATGTCAACAGATAGTTATCACAACCAGGACGAGCGCATCGCTCAGGTGGAAAACACTCTTGTGCCCATGTCTGCGGAAGCTCAACCGCAGTGGGGCAGCAAAGCTACACTGGCAGAACGAATGGCGCATTATCAGGCGCCAGGGGTAAGTGTTGCGGTTATGGATGAATACAGCCTCGACTGGGCCAAAGGCTATGGAGTGTGCGTTGCCGGCGGGAGTGAACCGGTGACGGCGCAGACCCTGTTCCATGCCGGCTCTGTCGCCAAGTCGCTTGCGGCGGCGACCCTCACCCTGGTAGAACAGGGGCTTTTGAATCTGGATGATGACGTGAATGCTCAACTCGTCTCCTGGCGAGTGCCGGAAAACGAATATACTACGCTAGAAAAGGTCACGCTCCGCCGTCTACTAAGCCACTCTGCCGGTATAAAAGATGGACTAACCGACCGTGGTCCTCGGGATCCCATGCCCGTGTACATGGCTTTTGGAGACGAGGTGCCCGGTACAACCCTCCAACAGCTTTTGGAAGGCATGCCGGAGGACGATATTGCCCCCACACGTGTGGTGCAAGTCCCAGGAACCGGTTTTCGCTACGCCAATGCCAACTATGTGATCCTGGAGTTGCTTGTCAAAGAGCGTCTTGGCCAGCCTTTTTCGGACTTTATGCAGGCCACCGTACTGGATCGCTTGGGGATGGAACGGAGCAGTTATCACCAGCCGCTTCCCCAAGCGCTGCGCGCCCATTGCGCCAGTGAGCACACGTTGGATGGCAAGCCGATGGCAGGCGGGCGGGCCAATTACCCCCTCCGTGCTGCCGGTGGTTTGTGGACCACGCCAGGCGATCTGGTCATCTTCATGATTGACCTCATGAAGGCATACCAGGGCGAAACCGGGCATCTCCTGTCGCCGGAAATAGCCCGGCAGATGCTGTCGCCTCAAATCAAGACCCCGAATGACCCGCTCAGCGATGCTTTCGGCCTGGGAGTCGGGTTGCAAAGCGCCCGTCAAAGGCTTGCCGTCTGGAATTCAGGGGGAACCTGGGGTTCGAGTAGTATCTTCTGGTTTTACCCGCAGATTGGGAAAGGCGCTGCGGTGATGATCAACAACCGCAGCGGCTTCTACCTGCTGTTTGAGATTCTGCTGAGCGTCGGTTTAGCCTATGGCTGGCCGATGGGGTAAAAAGAACAGGAGATGCGCCATTATGCGGAAGAAACCCTGTCAGGTCGGGCAGAGGACGGGGAAAAAATGCCTGCAAGCTTTTGTAGCGCCAATTTGGAGGCAACAGAGGCTTCTGTGGGATCGAACCATGCATTTTATCTGGCCCTGGGCTTTCATGGCATCTATACCAGCGAATGCTGGGTGAAATGTCTGGGTAAGTAAGGAGACTCATCGTGGAAAAACCTGAGGATCGTACACGTCTTTTGATGGACTGCGGCTGGCGCTTCGCGCTGGGCCACGCTTACGACGCCGCCCGCGATTTTAACCATGCGACCGGCTATTTCTCGTATCTGACCAAAACCGGCTATGGCGACGGCCCGGCGGCGAAAGGCTTTGACGACCGCGGCTGGCGCGTCCTCGACCTGCCGCACGATTGGGCCGTTGAGCTGCCTTTCGACGCGCGCGGCGGGCACAGCCACGGCTACAAGGCCATCGGGCGCGCCTTCCCCGAAAACAGCGTGGGCTGGTATCGCAAACGCTTCTTCATCCCCGAATCGGACCTGGGCCGGCGCATCTCCCTGGAATTTGATGGCGTCCACCGCGATTCCATCGTCTGGGTGAATGGGTTCTACCTCGGCACTGAGCTTAGCGGGTACACCAGCTTCCGGTACGACCTCAGCGATTATCTGGATTACGGCGGCGAAAACGTCGTCGCCGTGCGCGCCGACGCGACGCTGGAGGAAGGCTGGTTCTACGAAGGCGCCGGCATCTACCGCCACGTCTGGCTGACCAAAACATCGCCCCTGCACGTCGCCCCCTATGGCACATTCGTTACCACCGACCTCGGCGACGACACTGCCGAGATCACAGTGCGCACCACGGTGATTAACGAAGCGCAGGAAGCCGTTGTATTCGATCTTGAAGAGACCCTCTCAGACACCAGCAGCCAGGCGATTGCGGGAGGCACCCGGCGCTGCGAGCTGCGTCCCGGTGAGCAGCAGGAATTCGTCAGCCAGTATCACGTAGAAACCCCCCACTTGTGGTCGCTCGCCGATCCCGCCCTGCACCGGCTCAACACCGTCCTGTGCGTGGAGGGGGACGCAGTGGACAGCTACACCACGCCCTTTGGCATCCGCACGGTGCGCTTCGATCCCAACGCGGGCTTCTTCCTGAACGGAGAGCGCGTGGAAATCGTGGGCACGAACATGCACCAGGATCACGCCGGGGTTGGCACGGCGCCCCCCGACGCCTTGCAGGAATTCCGCGTCCGGCAGTTGCAGGCGATGGGCAGCAACGCGATCCGCACCGCGCACCATCCCCCCACCCCGGAATTGCTGGACGTTTGCGACCGGCTGGGGATGCTGGTGCTTGACGAAAACCGGCTGATGGGCTGCAACGAGGAACACTTTCGCTGCCTGGAGCGCCTCATCCGGCGCGACCGCAACCACCCCTCGGTCATGATCTGGTCGCTGGGCAACGAGGAATGGGGCATCGAGGGCAACGTCAAAGGCGCGCGCATCACCGCGACGATGCAGCGCTTCGCGCAGACGTTGGACCCGTCGCGCGTGGCCACGGTGGCGTGCAGCGGCGGCTGGGACACCGGCAGCGGCATGGCAGCGCAGGTGATGGGCTACAATTACATCGTCCAGGGCGACATTGACGTCCACCACGCCCAGTTCCCCTGGCAGGCGGGCGTCGGCACCGAGGAGACGACCACGCACCAGACGCGCGGCGTCTACGTGAGCGATCCACAGCGCGGCCACCTCGCACCGGAAAACCGGATGCCGGAAAACGTGGGCACCGAATCCGGCTGGCAATTCTACGCCGCCCGCCCGTTTCTGGCTGGACTCTTCTACTGGACGGGCTTCGATTATCACGGCGAACCCATCCCCACCGGCTGGCCGGTCATCGTCGGGCAATTCGGCCTGTGCGATCTGTGCGGCTTCCCCAAGGACGGCTTCTACTACCTCAAGGCGTGGTGGGGGAAAGCGCCGGTGCTGCACATCGCGGCGCATTGGACCTGGCCAGGGCGCGAAGGGCAGGCCATCCCGGTGACGGTGTACGGCAACTGCGAGGAAGTCGAGTTGTTCCTCAACGGCCTGAGCCTGGGACGGCAGGCCATGCCGGTCAACGGCCACCTCGAATGGGAAGTGGCCTACGCGCCGGGGACGCTGCAAGCGCGCGGGTATCGCGCGGGGCAAGTTATCCTCACGACCGAAGTCGCTACCGCCGGCCCGGCGGCGGCGCTATATTTGACGGCGGAGCGGCTGCGCCTCCACGCCGACGGCGCGGACGTGGCGGTCGTCACCGTGCAGGTACGCGACGCGCAGGGGCGGCTCGTCCCCACCGCCGGGGACGAGATTCACTTCAAGCTGACCGGGCCGGGGAAGATCATCGGCGTGGGCAACGGCGATCCGTCAAGCCACGAGGCGGAAAAGTTCATCGAAAACGTGAAAACCACGCCTATTGCGGGCCTCAAAGAATTGGCCGTGGAGCGGCTCGACGGACGCCCGGAAGTCGCCGCCGGATTCGACGATGCGGGCTGGAAACCGGCATTTCAGGATGAAGACCCGGACTGGCAGGTCTACACAGACCCGCTCATCGTCGTGCGCGGGACGTTCGAACTGCCCGCGCTCACGCCGGAAACCGCCGTCACCCTGCTCACCAAGAGTATCGTCGAAGATCAGTCGCTCTACGTCAACGGGCATTTACTGGCCGCGCATGTCCAACGCGACGATCCCCGCCAAACGTACCCTCTCGATCACGCTATCCTCAAGGCCGGGCGCAACGACTACGCCGTCACCGGGCGGCGGCTGCGGAAAAAGCACATGTGGGAGGAGCTGAACCGCGATCCGGGTGGAGTGCAGATCGTCGTCCCGGCGGAACCCTGGCGGCGGCGCGCTTTCAACGGGCTGGCGCAAGTCATCGTGCAGGCCGGCCGGGAACCGGGAACGATCACCATCACAGCGTCCGCAGCGGGATTGCAAGCCACGATCCTGACGCTGGAAATCGCAGCCACCCGGCTCAAGCCGATGGTTCGGGCCGGCGCAGCGGAGCCGCCGCCCGGTTTTTAAGCTATAAAAGCTCCCCAATGGGGAGCTTTTTTGTTTAGAACGGAATTGGGTTCCGGCAAAGATGACTTGGGTTATTCGTGCGGCGGGTATATACTGATAGTGTGACATAGCCTCTTGGGGGTGAGTCTTTGTAGTCTTTTTTAACAAGTGCCATAAGGAGGGGCCAATGAAGACTAAAATGCGCCGTATTATGGAAGCAGTTCTGACCGGATTGTTTTTGGTCACCCTGCTCCTGGTTCTGAACCCCACGGCGGGCGCGCAACCCGCTGCCGATCCCCTTCCCCCACACCACCCTGACGCCATCCGCGCCGACGGCGTCATCACCGGCGTCGTCACGGGCGACGATACCGCCGCCCCCCTCGCCGATGTGCAAGTCTGCGCCTACCAGAGTTCGCCTCACGTCAACCAATGCGATTACACGGACGCCGGCGGAGGCTATGCCATCAGTGTGCCGGGTGGCAGTTATCAGGTCGGGTTCTGGCCGCAGGATTACCATGTGCCCGAATACTACAACAATGTCCCTTACTCTATGAGTAACTCCTATACCCCCGTCGTTGTGGCTGACGACGCCGTCACGCCAAACATCAACGCGAGCCTGGCCGCCGGGATGCAGATCAGCGGCCGTGTGACCGATGAGGCGACCGCCAACCCACTGACGAGCATCTCAATCTACGTTGACGAACCGGGCAACGCTTACAGCGCCTACGGTTATACCGGCGCCGATGGTATATATACCACCACACCGGGATTACCGGCTGGCGCATATCGTGTGCATTTCGTAGATTATGGCGGGGTGTACGCTGCCGAATATTACGCCGATGTCTACCGCCCCGACCAGGCGACGTTAGTTGAGCTGACGAACGCCAGTGTCAGCGGCATTGATGCTGCATTGGCTCATGCAGCCGTCATCACCGGCCTCGTCACCGGGCCTGAGCCTTTGAGCAATGTCACCATCTATGCTTATTTCGCCGACGAAAATACGTATGCCAACTCCACCAACACCAACGCTGCCGGTGTATATCGCCTGGTCGGGCTGGCGCCCATCTCCTATAAGTTGTGGTTCTATGATAACACTGGCCGCCATTTGACCGAATGGCACCTGGATAAGTCAGACTGGAACACGGCCGATCCGATCCCCCTCACCGCTGGGGTGACGGCTACCATCAACGCTGACCTGGCGCCGGCCGGGGTCCTCAGCGGCACAATCACGGCAGAAGGCAGCGGCGCGCCCCTGGCGAACATCGGCGTCCGGGCCTACGACGCAACCACCGGCAATATGGTGAACAACAGCAGCAGCAACGCGGCCGGCGTCTACCACATCGGCGGGTTAGTGGCCGGCGCTTACAAACTGCGCTTCCGCGACAGCAATGGCGGCTACCTGACCGAGTACTACGACAACAAACCCAACCTCGCCAGCGCCGATCCGATAACAGTGACGACCGGCGCGACGACGACTATCAACGCGCAACTCGCGCCGGCCGGCGTCATCGCCGGCATGGTCACAGATGAAGCCGATGGCCTGCCGCTGCGAAACATCAACGTCACCGCCTACGATGCCGCGACCGGCAATTCCATCAACAGCGGCAGCACGGATGTTTCCGGCTTCTATCGCATCGGGGGATTGGCGTCCGGCCAGTACAAACTCTACTTCTACGATTACAACAACGGCGTCTACCTGGGCGAGTACTACGACGACAAGCCTGATCCGGCCAGCGCCGACCCGGTGGCAGTGACGGCGGGTCTGACGACCACCGCCGACGCCCAACTCACGCTGGCCGGGATCATCACCGGCGTCATCACCGCCGAAGACAACGGACTGCCGTTGCAAACCGTCAACGTCGGCGCCTACGATGCCGTCACCAACGAGTACCGGGGGAGCGGCGCCACCGACGCGGCTGGCCTTTATCGCATCGGCGGGCTGGCGTCCGGCTACTACAAGCTCTACCTCTACGATTACAACGGCCTCTATTTGGATGAGTACTACGACGACAAGCCTGACTTCGCCAGCGCCGACCCGGTCACAGTGACGAGCGGCATGACGGTCACCGCGAACGCCCAACTGGCACTGGGCGGCGTCATCAGCGGCGCGGTCACAGATGCGGCAACCGCCCTGCCGCTAGAAAACATCGGCGTCACCGCCTACGACGCCACTACCGGTGATTATGTGAACAGCGACAGCACCGACGCCTCCGGCCTTTATCGCATCGGCGGACTGGCGCCCGACCACTACAAGCTCTACCTCTATGATTCCGACGGCGTCTACCTGGAAGAGTACTACGACGACAAACCGGACTTCGCCAGCGCCGACCCCGTGCTGGCGACCGGCGGCCTGACAGTGACCGCCAACGCGCAACTCGTGCGAGCTGCCGTCATCACCGGCGTAGTCACGGCGGCGGCTACCGGCCTGCCGCTGGAGGACATTGACGTCAACGTCTACAATGCAACCACCGGCAACTATATCCGGGATACTGACACCGACGCCTCCGGCGTCTACCGCATCGGCGGATTGGCGACCGGGCCGTACAAGCTCTACTTCCGCGACTACGACGGCGTCTACCTGGGTGAGTACTACCACGACAAGCCCGACCTGGCCAGCGCCGATCCCGTCATGGCGACGGCGGGAACGACCGTCACGGTCAATGCCGCGTTGGGGCTGGCCGGCGTGGTCAACGGCGCCGTCACGGACGAAGGCAGCGGAGCGCCGTTGGTATCCATCAACGTCACCGTCTACAACGCGGCCACCGGCAATTCTATCAGCAGTGACAACACCGACGCCGCCGGCATCTATCACATCGGCGGACTGGCGACCGGCGGATACAAGGTCCGCTTCGTGGATAACAACGGCATCTACATGACCGAATACTACAACGATAAGGCCACGCTAGCCAGCGCCGATTGGGTGACGGCGACCGCAGGACTGACCATCACCGTGAACGCGGCGCTGATACCGGGCGGGGTGCTCAACGGCGTGGTCACGGACGAAGACAGCGGCTTGCCGTTGGAGGACGTGGATGTCAATCTCTACGATGCGCTCACCGGCAATTACCTCAACGACAGAGACACCAACGCCGCCGGCGTCTATCGCTTTGGTGGGCTGGCGACGGGCCGCTACAAACTCTATTTCCGCGACCGCAGCGGCGTCCACCTGGGCGAATACTACGACGACCAGCCCAATATCACCGCCGCCGACCCGATCACCGTCACCCTCGGGCTGACGACCACCGTGGAGGCGGCGCTGGGGCGCGGCGGGCGCATCACGGGGCGGGTCACTGACGCCCACTCTGACGCCGGCATCGCGGACGTGTACATTTCGGTCAATCGCGAGGACGGCGACACGCTTTCCGCGTCGGCGTACACGGACGCCCAGGGCTACTATACGACCTCGGCCCTGTACACCGGCGTCTACCGAGTGGAATTCAGCCCGCCCCCACCCTACTACAGCGAATATTACGACAATTTCATGCAGTGGGTGAATTTCACGCCGGTGACCGTCACCGCCCCGTTGACGACAACCAGCGTGGACGCTGCACTACAGGCGGGGTACCTCATTACCGGCGTGGTCAGCGGGCCTGGCCCTCTGGAAAACGTGTACGTCATGGCCTATCGCGTCGCCGATTCCTACTCGTGGAGCGGCGCCTACACCGATAGCGACGGCCAATACGAGATAGGGCCGCTCCCCCCCGGCTTCTACCGGGTATACTTCCAGTCGGGCGATTGGCACGCGAGTGAATGGTATAGCGACGCGACGAGCTACCGGGATTCGGCGCTCATCCATGTGACTGCCGACACGCCGGACATCAACGCCAGCCTGGCCGGCGGCGGACTCATCGCCGGCGCCGTCACCGGCGCGGGCGGCGCGCCTCTCCCCGATGTGGATGTCTACGTCTATCCCGCCGGAAACAGCAGCTCGGTCGCTTGGGGTGAGACGGACGCCGCCGGCCATTACCTCATCAATCGCGGACTGCCTACCGGAGCATACCAGATCAAGTTCTCCGCGCCCCCCGGCTACACCACCGAATGGTACAACGACCGGCCGGATCAAGCGTCGGCGACCGTCCTCGCGGTGACGGCCGGCGTCACCGCGACGGCAGATGCGCAGTTGGCGGCCTACGTATGGGGCAGTATCACCGGCGCAGTCACCGCCGCTGACACCGGTCTGCCGCTCAGCACGTGGGTCTACGCTTACAACGCCGGGGGCAACAGCGTGCGGTCGAACTATGCCTATGGCGGCGTCTACACGCTGGATTATCTGCCGCCGGGCGTCTACCGGATTTACTTTAGCGATTCTGAGCCTTACCCGTCCATTTACTACGATACCCGGCCCGACCTGTCCAGCGCCGAACGGATCACAGTGACGGCCGGCGTGACCGTCACGAACATCAACCAGGCGCTCCCGCGCGGCGGGAGCATCACCGGCGTGGTGACGGGGAATGGTTCCGGCGGTCTCCCCGGCGTCTACGTCTACGCCCGGCGCGTCACCGGCAGTTGGGCCAGCCGGAACACGTACACCGGCGTAGACGGCGCCTATCGCCTGGACGGGCTGCCGGCCGGCGGCTACAAGGTGCAATTCACGCCCCCGTCGCCCTTCCGCAGCGAGTGGTATGATGACGTATACCTTGAAAGCGTAGCCGAAATCGTCACCGTGACGGTGGGCAGCGTCACGCCCAACGTGGACGCGGCGCTGGCGTTGGGCGGCGTCATCACCGGCCATGTCACCGCCGCCGACACCGGCGCGCCTTTGCCGGCCCTCTACATTGACGTCTACAGCGCCACCGGCGCGTTCGCGGCCGGCGCCTACACCAACGGAGATGGCGAATACCAGACGCCCGGCCTGCCGGCCGGCGACTATCGGGTTTTCTTCGAGGTAGGGCCGTGGACGCTTTACCAGACAGAGTGGTACTCGGACGCGCACACTCAGGATGAAAGCATTACGGTGACGGTGCCCGCCCTCGGCGCGGCGTCTCCCATCAACGCGGCGCTGGAACGGGGCGGATCCATCAGCGGGTGGACCTATAACCGGGTGACGGGGCTGCCACTGGACGATGTGTACGTCGCCGCGTACCGCACCCCCGACTACGACTACGTGAATTATGACTACAGCAACGACTGGGGCTTCTACCAGGTGAGCGGGCTGCCGGAGGATCACTACAAAGTCTACTTCTCCAGGAGCGGCTACAAAGTGCAATGGTATAATCAGGCCGCCGACTTTACAGCCGCCCTGACAGTGACGGTAAGCGCGCCGGATGACTTCCCCAACGTGAATGCTTACCTGCGCTATGCGCGTGAAGTCTACTTGCCGATCGTGATGCGCAACAAGCCTTGAGAAGAGCGGAAAACTGCGCGCGCGGCAAAGCCGCGCGCGCAGTTCTTTTTAGATCTGTTGGGGAATCTCTTGCGCGCCCTCGCGCAGGGGATAGACCATGTCGCCGAGAATCAGGCGACCGGTGACGCCAGGGGGCAAGGTGATGACGCCGTGCAGAATGCCCGGCTCCGACTGCGTGAAGTCTACGGCGATCTCACCGCGTGGATGCGGCAAGGTCGCCTTGACCGCCGTGAGCGGCCCCAGCACCGGCCGGACGACGACTTCGCGGAATCCCATGCTTGTCGGGCGGATGCCGAGAATCGCGGCGTAGCTGTGGTAAATGGGATGCGCGCCCCAGGCGTGGCAGTCCGAACGGGAAGGTTCGGGGTGCTCGCGCGTCGTCTTGAAGCCTAGCTCCGCCAGCGCGAACCACTCTTCCAGGTGCGCGAACAGCCGATCCACGCGCCCCAGCATCCGGTAAGCCTCGAAGAGATAATGGCTGAAGTAGATCGTCGCGCGCGTGAGATCGTCCGCCGCGAGCAGACCTTCGGCGACGCGCGACTGCTTATCTGCGTCCACCAAGCCACTGAGCAGCGCGAGACACTGCGCGTGCTCGGAGAAGTGCTCCCCGGCCAAATCGTCCGCGAACAGGCCGCGCTCTTCGTTCCAGAAAGCCGCCGTGGTCGCGCGGGCGGCCTCTGCCGCATAACGCCGGTAGCGCGCTGCGCTCTCCGGCTCGCCGAGCCAGTCCTCCAACGCCGCCGCGTAGGTCAGCGCCAGCGCGAACTGCCAGTTGAGGATGCCATTGACGCCGCCCTCGCCATCCGGCGGGGTGCCGCGATGCCAGACCGGGTCGGTCGTCCAGTCCACGTAGTTCCAGCCGGGCGGCGCGGCAATCAGGCTGTCGGCGTTGCGGTAGCTCAGAAACGCATCCACGACAGCGCGCACGCCGGGCATCCGCGCGCGGACAAAGTCGGCGTCGTCGCGCCAGAGGGCGTAGTCGTAGACCATGCCGCACCACCACAGCGAGAACGGCGGGATGAGCTGTGTGCTGCGGCAGGGATAGCGCGCCTGCGTCAAGCCGTGGGGGAAGCGCGATACATCGAACATCGTGATCGCTTTGCGCGGCAGGCGGTCGTCGTGGGTGAGGCAATACGTGACGAGCGCCTCCAGCCGCGTGTCGCCCACGTACATCAACTGCTCGTAGTAGGGGCAGTCCATGTAGGTTTCGTGGGAACACATTTGCAGCGCGCGCACCATAATCGGCAAGGTTTGCGCGAAACGCGGGTCATCGGCCTGAAACGTGGTCTCCGGCTCCAGCGGATAGCGCGTTTCCAGGAAATCCAATTCCTGGATGACGAGCGGTTCATCCGTCGTAGCGACCAGCACCTCGACGTAACGCCCGGCCTTCCACCAGAGATTCTCGAAGACGCGCCCCTCGCCGCCATCCGGGTGGAAGATATCGCCTTCGCCGCAATAATATTTACCCTCAACGGCATCCCGGTTCCCCTTCTGCGCGTGGAAGATATCCCACCAACTCATCAGGGTGTCGTCATACAAAGATTCGGCCCAACTCACGCGCACGACGGCGCCCGCGCCGCCCGTGGTGGTGAGGCGCGTGTAGGCGCACACGTAATCGTCGAGGTCCAGGATCGCGCGGCGCAGCGTGTACGGGGGGATGGTGACGGCGCCGTCGCCGTGCAGAACGGCGTCCCATGCCGCGTGTTCGTCCGGCAGATCGTGGGCGCTGCGGATAGGCACATCGAGCAGCCTGCCGTTCTCGTAGCGGAACGGCGCGCTGGCATCGGTGAACGGCGCGATGTGCCGCACGGTTCCCCTGCGCCAGGGCGACTCGCGCATGGGCGGCAGCGTCGCGGGCAAGAGGTGCTGCGCCGCGCTGAGCGTTCCATGCTGATCGTAGCCGCCCGCACAGATACCCTCGTCGCCGACGTGCGCCCGCTCCCACCCCGCGCCCTCGCCGCGCTCGACGCCCCAGGGGAAGCGCACGCCGTCAATTTCCACATTTGCGCCGACACCAAAGCCCAGGTTGTTCTTGAAGAACGTATAGCCATCAAGCCGCAGAGAATCCCACGGCGCCATGCCGGTCGCCAGCATCCGCTGCCATTCCGGGTCGGCGCAGGCCAGGATGAAGCCCGGCGCGACGCTGAACTGCGCCAATGGGGCGGCCTCGCCCAGCGCCCACACCACCGCCACGAGGCAATGGCTGCCCGGCGCCAGGGAGAGCGCGTGCGTCTCGAAGAACCAGTGATAGCGGTCACCCCGCTCCGGCCCGCGCCCGAGGCGCGCGCCGTCGAGGTAGAGCACGTACCGCTCGTCGGCGGAGACATGGACGCGGAGCGTGACCGCGGCGTCCACCGTGAACCGCCGCCGGTACGCGGTCACATTCGGCAAGGTCTCCGCCGCCGGGTGCGCGATCCAGCGGGCGGGCCACGCGCCGGTGTGCCAGATACGTTCTAAGGCTTCCCCCTGCGGCGGGGGAAACACAAATGGATTGCGGATGACGGCGTTCATGGGATTACTGCGGTCGCGCGCAGGCGTCCCATGCCTCGCCCTCACCGAGAACGGCGTGGACGATGGGCATCCACTGGCTGATGGGGATGCTCTGCGGGCACTTGCTCTCGCACTCGCGGCACTGGATGCACGAACTCGCACGCTCCGGTTCGGGAATCCAGCGGGTGTAAAAGTCGCGCGCGCTGTCTATCTTGTCGTACATCACGCCACCGTTCAACGCCTCGAAGTTGCGCGGGATGTTGACGCCGTTCGGGCAGGGCATACAATACTGGCACTTGGTGCAGGGGATGGGGCAAAGCTCGTCATATTTCGCGCGCACCTTGTCCACGATGGCTAACTCACCCGCCGCGAGTTGACCCACGCCGGACCGCGCCGCGCTGGCGACGTTCTCGACGACCTGCTGCATCGTGCTCATCCCGCTGAGGACGACCGAGACTTCCGGCTGATTCCACAGCCATTGCAGCGCCCACTCCGCCGCCTCGCGTTGCACAGGCGCGGTCGCCCACAAGTCCTGCACCGGCTGCGGGGGATTCACCAGCCGCCCACCGAGGAGAGGCTCCATAATCACCACGGCCATTCCCCTGGCGGCGGCATAGCGGAGGCCGGCCGTCCCGGCCTGGTTGTTGATGTCCATGTAGTTGTGCTGAATCTGGCAGAACGTCCAGTCGTAGGCGTCCACGATGGTTTTGAAGGCGGCCAGGTCGTCGTGGAAGGAGAAGCCCAGGTAGCGAATCCGCCCGTCGGTCAGGGCGGCCTCGGCCCGCTTGAGCACGTCCACCTTAGCGAGATCGGCCCAGCGTTCTTTATTGAGGGCGTGCAGCAGGTAGAAGTCTATGGAGTCCTGCTGGAGCTTGGACAACTGTTCGTTGAGGTACTTGTCGAAGTCTCCCGGTTCTTTGACCAACCAGGAGGGCAGCTTCGTCGCCAGCCGCACCCGGTCGCGGTAGCCCTTGAGGGCGCGCCCGACAACGTGTTCGCTCTCACCGCCGTGGTAGGGATAGGCGGTGTCTATGTAGTTGACGCCGTGATCGAAGGCGTAATGGATCATGGTCGTGGCGGTTGCTTCGTCAATTTTGCCGTCCGCTGTTGTCGGCAGGCGCATCGCGCCAAAGCCCAATGCGGAGGGCTGCCAATCCAGTTTTCCGAACTTGCGATATTGCATCTCACTCTCTCCTTATGATATAAAGTAGGCCGCAAAACGGCAAAGCTAAAAGAGTATTTGGGGGGCGCGTTGCGCGCCCCCCAAAATACTTCGAAAAAAATTGTGGGGGGGGCGTTCGCCCTACGGGGTGTCCGCCGGTAATTTTGAGGGGTCAACAATGGCCCAGTAGGCGTACTTGGCCTGCAACTGCTCGTCGAAGAGCAGCGGCAGGTCGAGGCGGCGCTTAGGACTGGTCTTCAGCCACGTCCAGTCGTCGGCCATGCCCCAGAACGTCACCGTGCCAATGGAGTCGGCGTGGCGTGTGAAGATTTCAAAGATTTGCCCGTAGCGGTAGGCCTGCTCCAGCAGGACGTCGTCTGACACGGACTGGTACGAAGCGGTAGTGTTGCCGTAAATGCTCATGTCCAGCTCGGTGATGTGGACTTCACCCAGCTCGGCAAAGCGCACGATGGTATCCTCGATGAAGGGCAACACCGGGCCATAGAGGGTGATGTGCATCTGCATCCCAACGCCATCCACCGGCACGCCCATGTCTTGAAGTTCATGTACCAGACTATAGATACACTCACGTTTGTTGGGCGTCGTCGTGCCGAAATCGTTCAAAATCAACGTGGCGTTTGGCGCCACCTCGTGGGCGACGTTGAAAGCCGTCACGATGTAGTCTTTGCCGGTGACCTTGTACCACGTGCTGTTGCGCATACAGCCGGGAGCGGCGGGATCAACGACCTCGTTGACTACGTCCCAGACGTTCACGTCGTCTTTGTAGCGCCCGACAACCGCGCGGATGTGAGTTTCCAGGCGTTGCAGCAGCAGGGCCTTGTTCTCCGGCGTCGGCGTCATCTCATTCCCGTTGGCGTCCAGGAACATCCACTCCGCCGCCTGTTGATGCCACACCAACGTGTGACCGTGAACCGCTATGCCGTGCTCTTTGGCGAACGCAACCAACCGGTCGGCATCGGCCCAGCGGAAGTCCCCTTCGGCGGGCTGGATGAAGGCGGGCTTCATCTGGTTTTCGGGCGTGAGGCTGTTGAAGTGGCGCGTGAACAGCGCGGCGTGACGCGCGCTGTCAATCTGCGCCGGGTCGAACGCCGCGCCGACTGGGAAGTAGGCGGCGAAGGTCTCGTAAACCGAGGGGATGTCGGTCTGAATGGGGAGCTGCACTTGCCCGCTGATGGTCATGGCGTCAACGTAGAAAGAGACGAGTTCGGCGTCCGGGCTTTCCGCGTAAAGGAGCAGTTCCGAAACCGCGCCGTTGAAGGCATATTGTCCCTGGAGATGCACCCACGCGCCGTCCGTCACGCCGTTTTCCGCGCTGGGCGCGATCCGTTCGTACACGGTCTCGCCGCCGGTCGGGGTGCGCTGCATGGTGAGGATCACCTGGCTGGCGGGCGCGCCCTCGGCCAGGCGCACGTACCCGCCGATCTCATACGTGTTACCCGGCTGCAGCAGCGACGACACGTCCACCGCCGCGCCGTGCCACGCAGCGGTGCGATTCGTCACCAGCAGGCTGTGGGCGCCGGACTGAGCCACGTCATCCGCCACGCTGACCGACGACTCGCCGCGCGGCGCCCAGCCCGCCGCGTCGTCCTCGAAGTCATACTGGACGACCAGCGTTGCGGGCGTGGTGGGCGTCTCGGTTGCGGTAGCTGTGGGCGCCGCCGTGGGCGATGGCGTTGCCGTAGGTTCCGCCGTGGGAGACGGCGTCGCCGTAGGCTCGGCGGTAGGCGATTGCGTCGCCGTGGGCGCGGGCACAGAAGGTTCCACCGTGAACGTCGGCGCGGGCGCAGGCGGGGCTTCAGGGGTAGGGAAACAAGCCGTGACAAAAATCCATGTCACGAAGACAACGATGATAAAAAGGCCGGCTCTTTTTACAGACTTGAACATTGAGAACATCCTCCTGTGCGTCGTTTTTCCGTTAGAGAATAAACGCTTTCGGCAAAAAGTCAAAACGTGGTCACGTCACTGCCAGAACACGTTGCCGTCAAGGAACTCCAGGAATCCCTTGACCACGCCATTGGTCCACCCAAAGCCGTCCTGATTGGGATACTCGCCCCCACCGCCGGGGCGCGTCAGATCGCAGACGTCGTACTTCTCCATCATCTTGCCGGAGCGCTCATAGACGCGCCGCGCGTGGGCGACGAACCGCCGCGCAATTTCGCGGGCCAGCGCGTCGTAGCCGTAATTGTGTAGGCCGACTACCGTCACCCATTGCAAGGGCGCCCACCCGTTGGGATAGTCCCACTGCTGCCCGCTGTGAAAGGCCCGTGGCGTGGTCGTCACCCCACCCGCTGCCAGGAAGTGCTGCTCTATGTACCCGGCAACTTCAACGGCGTGCTCCGGTTCAGCCACCCCGCAGAACAAGGGGAAGACGCCGGCAAGGGATTCGACGCCGGTAGCGGTGGGGCTTTGGCCGGGAACAAACTCGGCATCGTAGAACCAATAGCCGTTCCAGAACGGGGACGCAAGCAGCAGTTCACGCCGGCGTTCCGCGGCAGCAGCAAAATTGCGGCGACAGGTCGCGTCGGCAGCCCAATCCGCCAACTGCCGCTCCACGCTGTAAAGCAGGCAGTTGAGGTCAATGGGCAGGATCGCGGTGGTGCGGATGGAGGCCAGCGACCAGCCGCCCGCCGCGTCGGGCTTCAGCCAGCGGCTGCTGAAGTCCCAGCCGGATTCGGCGGCGGCGCGGAGGTCGCGGAAGACCCGTGGTTTTTCCGCTTCCGGCAGGCCGGCGGCGCGCGCCGCGTACCACGTGCCGAGGTCTTCTCGATACCCCTCCGGACGCGGCGTGTCGGCCTCATCCCAAAAGCGGTTGAGCCGGACGCCGGACGCCGGTTCCACTAAATGCGCGCCGGGCGTTTGCCAGAACTCGTATTCACGTCTCAACGTCGCCTCATAGGCGCGGGCCGCAGCTTCGCCCTTGGCTTTCCCCAGAAGTTTGAGCATCGCGCCGTAGTAGGGCGGCTGAGAGCGGGTAAGGTAATAGCTGCGGTTGCCGTTGGGCACAAAGCCATAGCGCCGGATGAGATCGGTCATATTGTCAACCACGGCCTGGAGGAGATCCATCCGACCGGCGGCCAGCAGACCTACGGCGCTGAAATAGCTATCCCAGTAATAGAATTCCACGTAACGTCCGCCCGGCACCACATACGGGTGAGACAGCGGCAGCAACGTACTGCGTTCAGGCGCGGCAACCGGACGCCGCGTCAGCCAATCCCACATCCGTGCGACGTGCTCCTCCATCGAGGCGCTCTGCGGCGGCGCGCCGGGGAGTGGGCCGCACAGGTCGAAATGCTCCCGCACAAGTTGTTCAAGCGCAGATCGTAGTTCATCCAGGAGACGGGCCGCGCCTAACACACCTTCCGGCGCGGCGACAATCTCCGGGAGCGCGGGGGTGTATTGGCCGATAAGCGCGTCAAAGGCCGTCTGGATGGCAGTCTCCTCGACGGTTGCTGGGGCGTCGGGGAAGGTTTTAGAATCGCTGAACACATGGAGCAACTGAACTAACTCGAACAGATGACCACCGGATTGCACGCCCATGTCTCCCTCTAAAGCAAGTGATCGAAACAGCAGTGTTTTCGCGGGGGGTAATGTTCACAAAAACACATACGGGATTTGCGCCAACGAGGAAAAATTCACCGCAGAGTACGCGAAGGGCGCCGAGCTTTTTATAGTGCCTCAACATCCTTCGCGCTCTCTGCGGTGAAAAAGCAACCCCCTACGCAAGTCCTAGCATCAGTAGATGAAAAATCTATGCGTAGTAACCACTTCGGTGGTTCTTTTGACGACTAAAGTCGTTACTACGAGCCTAAAATTTTCATCTACTGAGATGGAGTTGATGAAGTAGTCCGTTGACAATTTCCTCAGGGGCGGCGGGGAGGGCCGCCTCCTGGAAGTGAAGGACGCTCACCAGGGACATATCCATGACCATACTGACCATATCTATGCCGATCATTTCGCTCGCATCCGAATCCCCACTCATAAATTGACCAAATGCCGCCATCATTTGCTGGAACATGGGGCCAAAGATGACCTTGCCGCGCGGGTCTTCCAGCCAATCACGAATGGTGGATTCCGGGTTGAGCAGCGAGGGCAGCTTCTGGGTAGATTGCAGTACGACGGTTTGCGTGCAGCGAATATCCGCGGAAGAAGCGCCGATCAGGATGTCGAAGTCGCCATCCTCCGTGATCCACTGTCCATAGCCGGGGTGATAGTAGGCAAAGGCGCGGAAATCGAGGGGGATAGTGACGGTTTTGGTCTCCCCCGGCTGAAGTTCGACCTTAGCAAAGCCTTTCAATTCCTTGTAGGGGCGGATCAAGGCAGATTTGTGGTCGTGGACGTAGACCTGCACCACTTCTTTCCCGGCCACGGGACCGGTGTTGGTCACAGCCACCGTCACGGTCAGGCCGTCAGTATCTTTGAAAGAAGAAGCCGAGACAGTGGGATTACTGTAGGCAAAGGTCGTGTAGCTGCCGCCATAGCCAAAGGGGAACTGCACCGGGACTTGTTTCGCCTCGTAGTAGCGATAGCCAATGAACAGACCTTCACCGTAAGTCACTTTGCCGTTTCCGCCCGGATAATGGAGATAGGCCGGCGTATCCGCCAGTTTTACCGGGAAAGTTTCGGCCAGCTTGCCGCTGGGGTTGACTCTGCCGAAGAGTACGTCAGCGATGGCCCCGCCGCCCGCCTGCCCCATCATCCAGGCTTCGAGCACGGCGCCAACGGGTTGAATCCATTCTCCTACTGTCACCGCAGAGCCGTTGTTAAGGATCACCACCGTGGCGGGTTGAACGTCACCCACAGCCTTAATCAACGCGATCTGTTGCGCCGTCAGGTCAAGGTCGGCGCGGTCGTAACCTTCGGATTCCTTGTAGCTGGGTAACGCAATATAGAGGAGAGCAACTTCTGCGCCGCGAGCAACGCTCACGGCCTGGTCAATGAGGTCCTGGCGGAATTGATCATCAGCCGGGTAACCCTCGGCATACATGAATTCAACAGTGTCAGCCAACTGCTGAAGTTCCTGGAGGGGTATGGACATCAGCGTGGGGTTGATATGCGAGCTGCCGCCGCCCTGGAAGTGCGGCGATTCCGCCGCGCGTCCAACCACGGCAATGCGACGCAGCCCTTTCTTCAAAGGCAAAATGCCGTTGTTTTTGAGCAACACCATCCCCTCGGCGGCGATCTTGCGGGCCAGGGCGTGGTGCGCCTGTGGATCAAAGGCCTCCCCTTGAGGCGTTTCTGCTGCTTTATAGGCTATCCTGAGAATCCGCCTGACAGCCTCATCCAGCACAGATTCATCCAGCGTTCCGTCTTGCACGGCCTTGATTACAGCCTGCACGCGGGACGGCTTGGGACCGGGCATTTCCAGGTCGAGTCCGGCCTTCAAGGCTGCCACGCGGTCGTGAACCGCGCCCCAATCCGACACGACCAGCCCTTCAAACCCCCATTCGTCTTTCAGGAGGTCCACCAGGAGCCAATGATGCTCGGAGCAGTAGTCGCCATTGAGCTTGTTATAGGCGCACATGACCGTCCAGGGTTTGCCCTTTTTGACGGCTTTTTCAAAGCCGGGGAGGTAAATTTCGCGCATAGTGCGTTCATCAACCTCAACGCTGATCGAGAAACGCTGATATTCCTGATTGTTGAATGCAAAATGTTTGAGTGAGGCGCCGACACCCCCGCGCTGTAGCCCCTCGATCAAGCTAGCGGCCATTTCACCGGCCAGGTAGGGGTCTTCGGAGAAATATTCAAAGTTGCGGCCGCACAAGGGGGTGCGCTTCATATTGTTGCCAGGGCCAAGCAACACACCCACGTTCAGCGCCCTGGCTTCTTCTGCCAGAGCCTGGCCCATTTCGTGCATGAGCGCCACATCCCAGGTGCAGGCCAGGCTTGAGGCGGTGGGAAAGCAGGTTGCCGGATGGCTGAGGGAACCGACCCTGGTAATATCTATAGGGTGGCGCACCCCGTGCGGCCCATCGGACATCACCAACGACGGCACGCCCAGGCGCGGAATGGGCGTGGTTGCCCATGGGCCTTCCCCTGTACACAGGCCGGCCTTTTCTTCCAACGTCATTTGTCGAATGATAGATTCAATATCGGACATAGTAAACTCCTTTTCTAAAATGTAGTCTATGGGTGGGTGCTTCCAAAAACAGTCCGCGAAATCTGTAAGCACTTCGCGGACTGTCATCTTTTTGAGGATAGATGAGGCCTCAGCGTTATACCGTTGAGAGATCCCACTCCTCGTAGATCTTGGGGACGTCATTGATCAAGCGTTGGGTATAAGCCGCTTTCGGGTGCAAGATGACCTCATCGGCAGAGCCGCTCTCGACAAATTTCCCATGCTCCATAATGTAGACGCTATCCGAAACGTAATACGCCAGGCCAATATCGTGGGTGATGAAAATAATCGTCATTCCGATCTCGCTCCGCAGTTGCATCAGCATATCCAGGATCGTCGCGCGCGAACAGGCATCAATCATCGAGGTTGGCTCGTCGGCCAACAGAATCTTGGGCTTCAAGAGGAAGACGCGGGCAATCATCAAGCGCTGCATCTGGCCGCCAGAGAGTTCAAAGGGATACTTGTTGGTCAATTCCTCAAACTTCAAGTTGACAAAACTGCACGCTTCGGTCATCATCTCGAATTTTCTCTCCCGCGAGAAGCCGCGACCGCCGCGCATGTTAATGCAGTCCAACAGCACGGTGTCAATCTTGTTGAAGATGTTGTAAGAGGAGAAGGGGTCTTGAAAGATCGCTTGCGTATTTTTCCAGTATTCGCGGCGTTTCCTCTGCGTGCTGATATCGCGCTTCTCCCCCTGGAAGTAAATCTCCCCCTCCGTCACGTTGGTCAAGCCCAACAGCATCTTCGCCAACGTGGTCTTACCGCTGCCCGATTCGCCCACGATGGAGACGACTTCACCCTCGTAGAAACTGAAATCCACATGGTCAACCGCCAGGGTTCTCGTGCGGCCAAACCCGTACACTTTGGTCAGCCCCGCTCCGCTTAGACACACATCTTTGCTCTTAACCATTTTGATAGGCCTCCCTCAGTTCGTTCTCTGAGAAGATACAGCGGTAAGTGCGGCCATCTTCGATCTCCCGTAAATTCACGGTTGTCACGCGACATTCCGGGGTGACGTATTTGCAGCGTTCGGCAAAGCGACAGCCGGACGGGGGGTTTTTCAGATTCGGCGGTACGCCAGGGATGGCGGCCAATTTGACGTTGCGCAAGCCCTCTTCCGGCACGATAATGGACCCCATCAAGCCCTTAGAATACGGGTGGAGGGGATCAAACACGGCGGCTTTGGCGTTGGCCCTCTCTACGATCTGCCCGGCGTACATGACCATGATGTCATCGGTCACGTTGTAGAGCAGCGGCAGCTCGTGCGTGATGAAGATTAATGAACCGATCAGCCCATCGTTCATCAACTGCCGGAACATCTTGATAACCATCTTCTGCGAGGTAACGTCCAGGGCAGAGGAAGGTTCGTCCGCGATCAGCACTTTGGGGGAAAGGAGCACCGAAATAGCAATCACCGTGCGCTGTTTCATGCCGCCGGAAAGTTCAACGGGGTATTTTTCCAGCACGCTTGCCGGCAGTCCCAATTTCTCAAACAACGCCCGGGCGCGCTCGTAAATATCGCGCTTGGTGGCGCCATAATCGTGGACTTGAATCACGTCTTCAATAAAGCGGATGACCTTCTGGGTGGGATTCAGTGCGTTCATGGCGGCCTGGGGAATATAGGCGATTTCCTTACCCAAGATCAACTTGCGCACGTCATCGGGATTCATCCCAGAAATATTGCGCCCATCAATGAGGATCGCGCCGCTCATATAGTGCAGCGGGGGAAAGTAATATCCCATCAGGCTGAGCGCGAGCGTGGACTTGCCGCAGCCGGACTCGCCGGCAATGCCTAACGATTTTCCTTCCTCGACCTTCAGAGAAACGTGGTCAACCGCGTAGACGCTCTCCCCAAAGCGGGTAATATAGCGCGTGGTCAACTCATTGACTTCTAAGATTGTTTTTCCCATATCCATCAATCCCTCAAGGCCGGATTAAATACCTGATCCAGGCCGGTATTCATCAGATTCATCGAGAAGGTAATCAGCGCGATGGTGATGAGTACGGGGAAGTATGCCCACCACTTGCCCAGGATGTGCGCCTGGTAGATCATCGCCCAGTTCATCATCAAGCCCAACGTGGGCACATCCGTGGTTCTTGGGCCTAACCCCAGGATGGACAATCCGGCTTCTGCCAGGATGCCGGAAGAAATCTGCAAGATCAGCGCCATCACAACGTAAGAAGCGATGTACGGCAAGATGTCATTGAGAATGATGTAAACGATAGAGTGCCCGGAGAGCTTCGACAGGTTGACGTGGTCGCGGTTGCGTAGCGAAATCACCTGCGCCCGCACCGCCCGCGTGGTCCACACCCAGGAGGTGAACCCGATCACTGCAGCGACGGTGACAGCGCCACGTTTTTCCTGTCCGATGCTGAATGAAATCAAGATCAACATCACAAAGCTAGGAATGACGGTAAAAAGATTGGTGAAGAACATAATAATGTCATCCACCCGTCCCCCGATATACCCCGCCAACAACCCGAGTGTCAACCCAATCAAGGTGGCGATGATACCGGCGACAAAACCGATTTGCAGCGAGACGCGGGCGGCGGCGACCAATTCCGTCAGCACATCCCGACCGAAGTTGTCGGTGCCGAGCGGCAAAAACCGCACATTCGCCACTTGGCCGACATTCACATACTCGGACTGGGCGATTTTCCCCTTCTCCTCAAGTGCATCTGTTTCGACATTTTTCGCTGCAATGACGGACGCTTCGGTTGCCAAAAGCCCTTGAATTGAGGTGTTGAGCCGCACATAATAATTGCGCTTAGCATTCGTCATCCCGGCGACCTTGGCCTTGGAATCGTAATTTTTCGCCCACAGGTCCAAAAGCTGTTCGGTGTTTTCAATGTCAATATCGGCTTCTGCAATGCCGTAAGCGACGAGCCATTCCTTCATCGCCAAGCGATCCTCATCCTTCAACTTGCTGGCAATACGCTTCGCGGCCGCCCCCTCCAGATTCAGGGTGTATTTGGAGGCGCTTATACTGTCGTAGGCATTCACATAAATGCCCGGTTCAAAGAATGTGCCTTGCGCAATGATCGCTAAGGGAGGATCGGGAACAATCAGCGGATAAATGAACACGATCAATAGAATCGCTACAAAAATGGAAAACCCAACGACAAACTTACCCGAGCGAAATACTTGGCGAAATGTGTGTTTCATAGCAATCGCTTCCTTTATTCAGCCTGCGCGGCTTTGATGCGCGGGTCAATGATGCCGTAAAGGATTTCGATGAGGAAGTTCGCGCTCAACACCATAATCGTGATGATTAAGGTCGTGGCCGAAATCAACGGATAATCCTGCCCCATCACGCCGTTTAAGATAGTGTAGCCTAATCCAGGGTAACTGAACACGATCTCGGCAACCAGCGCGCCGCCGACCATCGTGCCGATGGACAGCGCCAGCCCGGTGATCTGCGGGAGCATGGCATTGCGGAACACATAGCCGATGATCTTCCGGTCTTTAATCCCCATAAAACGGGCGTACTTGACGTAATCCGCATTCAATTCGTAGATCGCCATCGAGCGCATCCCAATGGCCTGACCGCCAATGGCGATCAAGACGATGGACCAGAACGGCAGTTGATAATGGCTAATCACGGAGCGGATAAATTTCCAGCTAAATTCGGGAATCAGATCAAACCCATAGCCGCCGGAGGTCGGAAACCATTCCAGGGCCACGCCAAAGATCACCATAAGAATCACGGCCATCCCAAAGGCGGGAAAGTTGCTCACAAAAATACTGACGGGCATGAGGATTTTATCAAAGCCCCCCTTGAGATAAGCTGCCAACGCTCCCAGCGTGTTTCCGATCAACCACCCCACGATGATCGCCGGGAACTGCAAGCCGATTGTCCACAGGATGGAGGATTTGAGCGCATCTGCCACCGTTCGGGGATATTGGCTGATCGAATACCCAAAATCGCCCCGCAGCACATTTTTCACATAAATAAAAAACTGCTCATGCATGGGCCGGTTGGTGCCGAATAACTCCGTGTACTGCTGATAAATCGCCTGAACGCCCTTGGCATCGCTTAGGCCCTGGGCCATCCGTGAAACAATGGCCGCCACCGGGTCTCCTGGCATCAAACGGGGAAGGACAAAGTTCAATACGAAGGCGCACACAAGCGTGATGAGGAACCAACCCAACTTGTTGAGGAAATACTTCCGATACCCTTTCAACACAACACCTCCTTGGGCCAACGCTAAGAAAAAGACTTACCGTCCTGGTTACTAAACAGCCATGTTCCGGGTTAGCGAAACATGGCTGTTTAGTGGTTGCATCACACCTTACTTAACCAGCGTGATATTGTAGAGACACGCGATACTCCAACCGTCCGTGCAATCCAGCGGCGGGACGGGCGGCTCGGTGCCGTCATCCTGGTGCGGGAAGTTCGTCCACACCGTCTCGTTCACGGTATGGAACGACTGCGGGCGGTACATCAACGTGAAGGAGGGGATATCGGTCAGGTAAATCTTGACCAGTTCGGTGTACATTTCCTTCAGCTTGGCGGGATCGGTTTCACCGGGGATCGCCTGAATCAGGGCATCCGCGTCAGGATTGCTGTACTGACCCCAGTTGCCGCTCCAGTTGCTCGCCATCCCGACCCACTCGGAGCTGATCAGGTTGCGGATACGCCCCCAGGGCTGGGTGGGGCCAGCGCCGGCGCTCCACATCATGAAGATGTCGTAGCCTTCGGGCAGCGGGGCGTCGGACTTGGTGACGACAGTCTGATACACAGACCATTCGGGGTAGTTGGTGGTGATGTCAATGCCGATCTTCTTGCCGGCGGCGGCCACCACTTCAATCGCGGCCTGCCAGTCGGACCAGCCGTTGGGGCAGGTGGCGATGTAGCTGAGCTTCTGGCCGTTGTACTCGCGCCAACCGTCGCCATCGCTATCCACAATCCCGGCCTCGTCGAGCAGCGCGTTGGCGCCCTCGATGTCGTTGCCGGCCCATTGCAGGTCCTTAACCGCATCGTGATCGTACAGCGCCTGCTCACCGTCAGTCGGGTTCATCAGCGAGCGCGGCACCTGATCGAAGGTAGCCGATTGATTGGTCATGGCGTTGGCAATGATGGTGGGGTAGTCAACGGCCATCGCAATGGCCTTGCGCACTGCAACCTGGTCCAAACCGTAGGACTTCAAGTTGTAGAAAGCGGTAGGCAGGCTGGCGCCGATGCCATAGGGCGCCTCGGGCAGGTAGGTGGAGATGGGCAAGCCGTAGCTCTCCCACAACAGATTGACATTAGAGTTAAACTGCTGGCTGACGTCCACTTCGCCCTTGGCCAGCGCCACCGAACCGGCGGCGTTATCCTTGAAGATGGTGTGCGCCAGATACTTCGGCGCGGGCAGCTTGCCCCACATAGAGGCGTCCTGACCCCAGTAGTTGTCATCCCGGACGAGAACGACCTTCGTATCGTCCGCGAAGAACTTGTGATAAGGGCCGGAGTAGACGACATCCTCGGCGGGATCGGCCAGCAACGCAGTCGCATCCTCTTTGACACGCTCTTCCAGCGTCTGGGTCCAGGCCTTCTGAACGACGTAGTTGCTGCTCACGTAAGCGGCGACGGCCAGCGGGTTGACCGCTTTGCCTGCGTCGTTCAGTTTCGCCTTGATCACGACCGTCTTCGCATCCGCGGCCTCGATGGTGTCAATGTAATCCACATTGCCGGCGCCGGTGGGGGTGTTGTATTTAACGTGGGTAGCCCAGGTGTAAGCAACATCCTCAGCGGTCACGGGGGTGCCATCGCTCCACTTGGCGGCGTCCTTGAGTTTGAAGGTGATCTCGGTCATATCGGCATTCCATGACCAGGGGCCATCCGCCAGCAGGGGATACATTTGACCATCCAGCATGTTGTACAGATACGGGGTTTCAAACATGGGGACGCGCGCGCTGTCGCCCTGGGCGATCGCCATCGCGTTGTTGTTGCTGGAGGAATAGGGATTCCAGCCAACCACCGCCCCCCACTGCTGACCGTTGAAGTACAGCGTTTCCTGGCGGGGCAGCGCGCCTTCTTCGGCCTCAGCGGTTACCATGACCTCAACCGTCTTCTCGACGATTTTCTCGACCTCGACGGTCTTCTCAACGATCTTCTCGACCTCAACGGTCTTCTCGACGACTTTCTCGACCTCAACGGTCTTCTCGATGATCTGGGGGGTTGGCGTAGCGCAGGCGGCCAGCACCATGCTCAGGATCATCAAGACGCTAAAAAGGGTAACAGTGTAGCGCTTCATAGTCTAAAATTCTCCTTCCTTCTGAATTGGGTAAATTAGATTTTACTACGTAGGGTTTTGATCTCAAAAATACTCTGGGATTGATTCGATAAGCACCTCCTTTCCTATGGGAACTTATTCTTTTACAAGCCCTAAGATATTACAGCGAGTCAAATCAAATGTCAATACATTCAGCACCTTGTTTTGGAAGCGCTTCCAAAAAAGATACCCATACTATACTGCTGTAATGGAGTTTGTCAAGGCGCTAAATCATTCTCATTCAGCCCAGCCGCGATAGTGCGCACAGAACTCCGTTCCACCAGGCTAGGCACGACCACCGCCCGCACTAAACCCGACTCCGGATACTGCACCCGATTGAGCAACAACTGCACCGCCAGACGTCCCATTGTGACTTTGTCTACCTGCATCGTCGTCAAAGATGGTGAAACCCGGCTGCCCAGATCGATGTCATCGTACCCCATCACAGAGATATCAGCAGGAATTTGCCGGCCTACCGTATGCATGCCCTCCATAACCGTGATGGCCGTATCGTCGTTGGCAGCGAATATGGCCGTGACCTGAGGATGGGCACGCAGCAAAACAGTAGTGGCCTCAATAATTTCCTCCGAGTTAATGATATGACAATCGGCACAATAGGATTCGGCAATTTGGGCATCTGCCAGCGCCCTCCTGTAGCCCACTTGCCGTTCATGAATGCTAGGGTAGGCTTTCGGATGGCTACCTACAAAAGCAATATGCCGATGACCCTGCTGAATCAAATACGTGACGGCTCGATACGCCCCATTCACATTGTCCGACAAGACAGCATCGTAGAAATTGGTAGAAGCGTAGGCATCCACCAGAACCATAGGGGCTGAATGGCGGGACACCACCTGACGAAGGGCGTCGCTCAAAAATGCTCCCAGGAGCAAAAAACCCTCTGTGGTGTTTTCCTCCAGCAAAATGCGCGGCAACTCTAAGGGATAGCTATCCGCATCCACCGTCATTGTTGCGTAAAACAGATTGATATTCTGGCGACGGCACGCTAACTCAATGCCCGCAACCACATGGGAATAGAAACGATTGGACTGGGAGGGTAAATGTGGATCTGCTTTTAAAATTAACCCCACGTTAGTCAAGGGGGGGGCAGAAAGCCCAGGGGCGCTTTTAGGAAAATAACCGAGGTTTTTGGCTATCTGCATCACCCGCTCGCGCGTCTCGGCGCCGACCCCCGCCTTTTCCCGAAGAACCAGCGAGACGGTAGCCAGCGATACACCACTCTTTTCCGCGATCTCAGTCATTGTGACTCTATTGAGTGACGCCATATCTCTCTCATTTCTACTCAAGGTCTTCACTAGAACTTTAATAAAAATACCATCGTTTTCGCGGCTTGTCAAGAAGGTAAATGCAAAGCGCGTTACGGGGTGGGAGGTTTTGTCTTTGGAAGCGTGGGCGCGCGCCGTTCCACCAACACAGTGACAAGTGTATCCCGGTCGACCGTAGCGGAGGTAAACGTGTGGCTCAGGTAAATCGCGCCGAACTGACAGCTCAATTCACATTGCCCGCAGTAGGCGCAGCGGTCGGGATAATAAAGCAGGATAAATTCGTCGCGTCCCTTGCGCCGCAGTTCTAACGCCGCGGCGGGACAGTCGCGCACGCACAGACTGCATCCCCGGCAATTTTCAGCGTGGATGCGGACTTCGCCACGGAAGCCTTCCGGCAGTTTTAGCGGACCGAAGGGATAGCGGATAGTCTCAGGGCGACGCCACAAAGCGCGCCAGATTTGTGGCAACAAGTAGAAAAAAGAGCGAAACAACCCCATCCTCATGCCCCTCACCAAACTGTTGCCAGAATTTGCAGGAGCGCCAGCGGCGCCAACACACGCCAGCCCAGGTTGGCTAACTGATCGATCCGCAGGCGCGCATACAACACGCTGGCGGCGGAGAGCAATGCCACAATCCCCAAAGACTTGAGCGCAAACAGGCTCCAATTCAAGAGCGGCGCCGCCTGAGAATAGCCCCCCAGAAAGGTGTTGATCAACAAGAAAGTGCCCAGCACGACCTGCATGTGCATCGCCAGATGCCACAGCGCCAGCTTGCGCCCGCTAAATTCGGTCAACGAGCCGCCCACCACCTCGGACTTGGCTTTGGGGATGTCCAGCGGGTCGCGTTTCAACTTCCCGATCAGACCGATCAGCGCCAGCATGAACCCCACCGGCTGCACCCAGAGGCCCCACGTTGTAAGGCTTTGCCGGTGAGCGATGGTCGCAATCGTCCAGGAATTGCTTAGGATGGCCGGGCCGCTGAGCGCCATCAGGAACGGAACCTCGTAGGAGAAATATTGTAGCAGTGACCGGTTGCCGCCGATGAGACTGTACACGCCGCCCGCGATCCATCCCGCCAGAAAATAGGCCAACGCGGGCAGGCTGAGCAGAAACAGCACAAAGATGAGGTCGCCCTCGAAGGTGGCGGCGACTCGGCCCGCAATAGGGATGTACTGGCCGGCCGTCAGTACGGCGGCCAACGAGAGGATCGGCAAGGCTGCCGCCAGCCGGTCATTGACGCCAGTTGTTGGGATGTCCTCTTTGGTCAGCAACTTGATGAAGTCGGCCAACGGTTGATACCACGGCGGCCCCACCCGCCCCTGAAAGCGCGCAATAATCCGCCGATCCAACCATTCAAAGCCCCAGGCTGCGACAAACAAAAAAGCAAACCCTGGAAAGACCAGCAGCGAGAACCCTGCGCCAAGAATATTTCGCACTCGTCCCCCCTTTGTAAATTAAGAATTACGAATAGCGAATAGCGAATAGCGAATAGCGAATAGCGAATAGCGAATAGCGAATAGCGAATAGCGAATAGCGAATGACGAATAGCGAATTATGAACGACGATTCATAATTCGTAATTCGTAATTCATAATTCGTAATTCGCCTCACCGATCCGCGCAGGCGATGCACAAATCCACGCCGGAAAGCACCACAGAGATGTCAGCCACGGTAATGTCGCGCAGTTGTTCGGGCAACGTCACCAGGGTGGTCAACGTGGGCGTGCGGATTTTGAGCCGCGCGGGCTTGTCGCTGCCGTCGCTGCGGATGTAGTAAAGCACCTCGCCGCGCGGCGCTTCGGAACGACTGATCACTTCGCCGGACGGAACCCGCCGTTTGGCAGTCGCGGAGACGGGACCGGCGGGTAGTTTATCCAAAATTTGCTGGCACAACCGCAAGCTCTCGACGACCTCCTGCATCCGCACCAGCGCGCGCGCCCAGACGTCGCCGGCGGTGTGGGTAATCACGTTGAAGTCGAGCTGGGTGTAAGGCAGCCGGGGCAAGTCGCGCCGCAGGTCAATGTCCACCCCGGAGGCCCGCGCCACTGGCCCCACCACGCAGTACCGGCGGATTTGTTCCGGCGAGAGATACCCCACCGCCTGCGTGCGCGCTTTGAGCGTTGGTTCGTTTTCGACGACGGCCAGAAGTTGCCGCACCTGAATATCCAGATAAGCAAGTTTCTGCCGGATAGCGTCCCGATGCGCGTCGTCCAAATCCATGCGCACCCCACCGATGATGTTGACGGCGTGCGACACCCGCCCGCCGGAGAGATTTTCCATGATATCTAAGACGATCTCCCGCTCACGCCAACTGTACATAAAGATCGTGTCGAAGCCCATATTCTTCGCCAGTACGCCCATCCACAGCAAATGACTGTGAATGCGCTCTAACTCGCACAACAGCGCGCGGATGTACAGGCCGCGCGGCGGAACTTCGAGGTGCAGCAAGGCTTCGACGGCCTGGCAGTATGTGGTGGTGTGAATATGCGAGCAGATGCCACAGACGCGCTCGATCAGGTGGACCGCCTGCACGTAAGTGCGCTGCTGGCTCAACTGCTCGATGCCCCGGTGGACGTAGCCGAGACGCATGGCGCTCGCCACCACGCGCTCCCCCTCCACCGTCAGCTTGAACGCGACCGGTTCTTTCAGCAAGGGATGCTGCGGCCCAATCGGAATTATCATACGGCTCATCGTTCCACCTCCTGGTCTCCTCCGCTTTCCCTCACCCCCTCTCCCTTCCTTCCCGGCGGCGGCCCCTCCCAATCGTCCGGCAGAAACAGGATTTCGGTCGCGTGGCCGATAAAGCTCACACCTAGCATATCGTGAAGCTCGCGCTCGTACAAGGCCGCGCCCGGAATCAACGCCATCAGGGTAGGCATTGTAGCCTGGTCGTAGGGCAGCGCGACGCGCAGCGTGACGCCGTAGCGATTCCAGAAGTGGTAAAGCAGTTCCAATTCAACGCCGGTGTCCAGGCCGGTGATGGCAGACAGGTGGTAGAAGTCGAACTGCTCCAGCAGCACCTGCACGGCCGGCAACAGGCAAGCCGTCGGCAAGGAGACGCATGTATCGTCATCCGGGAAACTGCGCACTTCCAGGGGGCTGTCCGGCAAAGCGGACTGAAGGGCCGCGAAAATTTGTTCAAAGGTGCGGATTTGATCCAATAATCGGCTCATCGCAGCGCCTCCAAAATCTGCGCCAATCCGGCAATCACAGCCTCCGGGCGACAGGGACAGCCCGGCGCGTAAATGTCCACCGGCAGCACCTGGTCAATTCCGCCCAGAACGTTCGGCGCGCCCTGGAAGACGCCGCCGGAACAGCCGCAACTGCCGACCGCCAGCACCCACTTCGGCGCGGGCATCTGCGCGTAGATGCGCTCCAATCTAAGCCGCGACTGGCGCGTCACCGGCCCGGTGCAGAGCAGCACGTCCGCGTGCCGGGGCGAGGCCGCCACCAGCACGCCCAGCCTTTCCACGTCGTAACGCGGCGTCAGCAAGTCCAGAATTTCGATATCGCAGCCATTGCAGCCGCCGCTGTTGTAGTGCAACACCCACGGCGACCTGCGCCGCGCCCAGCGCACAATCCACGATAAGAAGGATTTGGGATTTGCCTGGGTTGGCGCTTGACGCTCAATGCCCGATTCGTGATTCGTAATTCGTAATTCGTGATTCATGTTTCTTGCCTCTTAAAGCCGCTGCTTCGTCAGCACCAGCACGCTCACGCCGACGCCCAGGACGTACAGCACAGCCAGGCGGTGCGAAGCGACCATGGCCGCGGGCAACGTGGAAAGCACCAGCGCGGCTACGTGCAGCAGCGCGAACATCAACGCGAGCCGGAAGAAAGCGTGATAGCTCATCTGGCGGCTCGGCGGCAACATATCCTCGCCGCCCGTGTAGGGCTGATGCTTATCGGGATGCGGCACGCCATGCGCCGCCAGCGCGCCTCCCAACCGATACAACCCGTAGGCGAGCGCCAGGAACACGCCCAATGTCAGCGGTGGACTGAGCCAGGGATTGTCCATCATCACATCCTCACCTGACGGCTACGGCCCACGAGACCAAAGTCCACCACGGGCCGGGATATACCCCCAGCATAATCACCAGGGCGGCCAGCAGCCATAGGGGAATTTGCATCCATGGAGAAACGGGAATCGGCGCCGCCGCAGGACCAGGAGCGTACAGAGTAGCGATCAAGGGCAGGTAATATCCCAGGGACAGCAAAGTGTTGAGCAAAAAGATCGCTGCGCCAACGAGCGTTATCCCGTCTGCGGCGTGTAGGATTTCGGCCAGCAAAAACCATTTGCCAGCAAAACCGGCCAGGGGGGGAATCCCGGCCAGTCCCGCCAAAGCCAGGGTCAACGTGATCGCTGCCGCCGGCAGGCGCCGGACGATGCCGCGCACTTCTGCCAGGGTGGTTGTGTGGCAATAGAAGTGGCACACGCCTTTGCTCAAAAAGGCCAGTCCCTTCATCACGGCATGCGCCAGAAGCAGGAAAAATCCAGCCTGCACCGCGGCGGGCAGCTCGTGCCGCAACCCCACGCCGATGCCCAACATGATGTACCCCATCTGCGCGATGGTGGAGTAGGCTAACAGCCGCTTGACGTGTCCCTGCACCAACGCCATCAAATTGCCCACCGTCATATTCAAACAGGCCAGGACGATCAACGCCAATCCCACTTCCTGCGGCGGCAAGCCGAGGGCCAGGCTGACCTTGAGCAGCACGTAGAACGCGCTCTGAATCACAATGCCGGAGAGCAACGCGCTGACGCTGCTGGGCGCGCGCCCGTGCGCGTCCGGCAACCAGGTGTGCAGCGGAACGAACGCGCTTTTGACGCCCAGGCCCACCCACAGGCACGCCAGCCCCGCGCGCGTCCACGGACCGGGCGCCGCGGCCGGCGTCATCAAGGTCACGCTGCCGGTTTCCCGGTAAATCCACGCAATGCCCAGCAGCATGGTGAGCGTGCCGACGCTGCCCATCATCAAATATTTGAAACCGGCCTCGATGGCGGTGTCGGTCTGCCGGCGGAACGCCACCAACACGTAAGCAGCGATGCTCATCAACTCGCAAAACAGGTACAGGTTGAACAAATCGCGGGTCAGCGTCATCCCCAGCAGACCGAACAGCAACCACAGGAACAGCGGGTAGTACGTTGGATACCGTTGGTCGAGGGTCAGGTAGCAGCCGGAATACAACGCGCTGCACACTCCTAACCCCAGCGCGATCCCGCCGATAAACAGGGCGTCAGGGGTAGCCTGCAACGTCACCGCGCCCACCGCGAAGCGCCCCACCGCGGCGCCGCCCCGCGCCACCCGGACGCCGAGCCAGATTTGCGCCGCCAGCGCCAACGCGAGGACGAAGGTGGTGCCCAACGCCAGGATTTTGTTGCGCGACGTAATCCAGTGGGCCACCAGGTACACGCCGAACGCGCCGCCGGCCAGGCACATCATGGGCAAGACTACCCCTACATCTCCGGTAATCACCAAAGTCCTCCGAGAAGTTGCGCCAGTTCGTGCGTAACCCAGTCCAACACCGGGGCCGGAAACAGCCCTTCGATGAGCGCGAGCGCAGCCAGCGCGATCGTCGGCGCGAGCATGGCCCACAGTTGATGCGCCTTTTCCCAGGGAGCAGGCGCCGCGCCCAGGAAGACGCTCCCCATCAGCCACAGGGCGTAGGCGACCGTCAACAGCGAGCCGAGCAGCGCAACGACGGCCAGCGCGATGGCAGGGGTGGCAAACGCGCCGGAGAAAATCAGCCACTCGCTGTCGAAGATGCAGAAAGGCGGCGTCCCGGCAATCGCCAACGCCCCCACCCCGGCGCACACCGCCGTCGCCGGCATGACGCGCCCCAGCCCGCCCAACTCGCGCAAACGGCGTTTGCCGGTGGCGTGGATGACCAATCCCAGCGCCATAAAGAGCAGCGCCTTGACGATGGCGTGGTAGATGACGTGCAGCGTTGCGCCCACGATGCCATTGGCCGTCAACGTTCCCAGGCCCAACAGGATGTACCCCATCTGGCTGACGCTGGAATAGGCTACCACGCGCTTAATGTCCTGCTCGGCCAGCGCCATCAGCGCGCCGTAAATCGCCGAGAGCACGCCGGCGATCATCAGCGGCGTGGCAAACGGCTGTAACTGGGCGCGGGAAAACAGGCTGAACGGGAAACGCAAAATGCCGTAGGTGCCCATGCTCAACATCGCGGCGGCCAGCATAATCGTCACCGGCATCGGCGCGACCGTGTGCGCGTCGGGCAGCCAGAGGTGCAAGGGGAAAATCGCCATCTTGACGCCAAAGCCGATGACAAACAACAGGATCAACCACGAGACCTGGGCGGGCGCCAGGGAAACGCCCGCCCGCAACACGGAGAAGCGGTCGCTGCCGGTCGCGTCGTAGAGCATGACCAGGGCGGCCAACACCAGCAGCGATCCCATATGGGTGAAGAGGAAGTATTTGAGGGTGATGGCCCCACGCCGCTCCCCCTCGCCCCACATCAAAATAAGCAGGCTGGACGCGACCAACATCAGCTCCCAAAAAGCGTAGAAGAGGACCATATCATCTGCCAGCGTCGTGCCGGACATGCCCAGGCCGAAGAGCAGGAGCAGCGCGTAAAAGACCGGCGAGCGGTCGTCCACATGATGATAGCCCCAGGCATAGATGACCGCCACCAATGAAACGCCGGTTTCGGTGAGCAGAAAGGGCAGCGTCAGCCAGTCCAGGTGAACGTCAAGCTCGATGCCGGCCTGCGGCGCCCAGGGCAGCGCGAAAGCCGGCGTCACGCCGCGCTGAAGCGCCGGTATCAGCGCAAGCACGCTCACCAGCGACAGCGCCAACGCCCCACCGGCAATCCACCCGGCGGCCCGCACCAGATAGCGCCGCAGCCCCAGTAAGAGCAGCGCCGCGCCCAACGGCGCCGCCAGAATGATGGTCAACCCTACAGTTGGTGTTGGCATACATCCCCCTTACAAATTGCGAGTGAAGAGCTAGGAGTTGCAAGTGCGCGGAGCAACGGATCAGCAGATTTTATGATCCACACCCCATAACGCAGCGCGCAGCATTCATTTCCCCCTCACCAACAGCAGGATGGCGATAACGAGACTGAGCATGGCCCATCCCAGATTGGTGCGCAACCGTCCGGTGTGCTGCTGTTGCAGCCACAACCCCAGGCGGATCACGCCGTGCGCGCCGGCGGCGATCAGTCTTTCCAGCCCACCTTCTTCAACCGTGTGATGAATCCACTGCGCGCTGGTGAGGATAAGGCGCGGCGCAGCCATGACGACTTTTTCCAGCCCGCCAGTTTCCACGGTAGATTCCAGTCGGGAACTGAGGCGCTGCAACCCGTTCTCCAGAAAATCCGGCCAGGTGGGGAGCGCCGCAGCCCGCGAAGTCCAAATGAACTCCCCTGCCAGGTGCAGCGGCGCATTGAGCAGCGTCAGCCACCACACCGCCGATTGAAAACCATCGGCGGCGAGACACAACGCCAATCCCCCGATCACGGCCCCCAAGAGCACCGATGGGCTGACCCATTCGGCGCGCCGTTGGATGAGCCGCAGCGCCGCGGCCAACAGCGCCCCCGCCCCCAGCCAAAACAGCCAGGTGCGCAACGGGGCGACCACCGGCAGCAATGGCGTGATCCGGTAGAGCAAGTACAGTCCCAAAGTAGGCATCACCGCAGCGTACGACCACGCGCGCGAGGCAGGGCCGAGCACCACCGCCGCTTCCCGCCAGAAGTGCAGCGGCCACGCGCCCACTTTGACCCACACCGCCAGCACAAAACCTCCCACAATCCAGGCCAGCAGCGCGGGCGGCAAAGTGAGGCTGGCTGACAACGCGGCGTTAATATCCAAAGTACCGGCGGCGCGATGGAGCACCAGGATCGCCAGCAGCAGCCCCACATCCCCCAGACGCAGCAGCAAATAGACCCAACGGGCCAGACGCGCGCCCTCGCGCACTTCCAGTAAAGGCGCCAGCGCGATCCCCAACCCCACGACTTCCAGGGCCACGTAGCGTCCCAGGAAATTCTTGGAGAGGAACGCAATGTTAGCGGCAGAGAGCATCAACAGGAGCAGCGCGGCGGAAAAAGGGGGCAAGTCCGGCGCTTTCCGCTGGAGGGCAGGATGGGCCGCCAGAAACAGACAGCCGGTCATAATAGCCGTCAACATAAAACCGTTGCGGGTGAGATACAAGCCGAGGTCGCCCACGCCGGGCAGCCATGGGACGCGGAAGATAGTTTCACCTGTGTAAACAGGGGGCAGCAACAACAAAGCCAGAGCGCTCAACAACGTCCCCCCTACCGCAATCAGCAGCCAGCGGTTAACGCGCCCCGCAGGGATCTGCCGCGCCCCAATGCAGAGAAATACACCGCCGACTAATGGCGCGCCGATGAGAAATCCGGTGAGGACAGTGGCAAGCATGTCAACCTCGTAACCGGTCAAGATCGTCAATGTCGCCGGAGGGGTAGTGACGGACAATATTCACGATAAGGGCCAACGCCACCGCAATCACGACGGCTTCAACAATGAGGGCGGAGATGATCATCCCCTGCGCCAGGTAAAAATCCTGATGGCGGCGGCCGGCCTCTAGCAACCCCAACGTCACGCCCTGAAGCATGATTTTCAGACCGAAGACCTGTTTGATGACGTGCCGTTGGGTCAACAGGCACAACAATCCGAGGGTAAACAACAAAAGGCTTAAAACCACATTCAAAGTTTCCAGTCCGGGCCAATCGAGGAGTTGCATCATGATGGGGGAACCTCATGGGATTCAGGCAACAACGCGGTAATGCTCACCGCGCCGAGAAACAACAAGCCAATCTGGACAAACAAGTCCATCTCCCGGCGCTCCCAAAACCACGCGCGGAAGTCGCCATTCGGCGGGCCGGTTTCTGCGGCCTCAAGTGTGGCCTCGTGGCGCTGCTCGATCAACCAGCCGCCGATCAACAAAGCCAACACAACCCCTATTCGGATGAGCCGCTCACGGGTCATAAACCCTCCTAGGAATCCCGCTTGACAGAAGTAGTCAGGTTGATAGCGATGAGAAATAGCACACTGACCAGGCCGGCGCCCACACTTAACTCAAAGCCGCCGGCGTAAGGAGCGCCGAGCATGAAGAAGAGCAACGCCAACGCCGCACTGCCCACGCCCAGTGCAACCGCCGCGACAATCAAATTTTTGACGCGGATAGCGGTAAGCGCCCCCAGGACTATTACCAGAACCAGAATGTTGTAACCAATAATGTACATGGCTTCGATCAACAAAAGTCAGGTTCGCAATGAGGATCCGATATTGGCGGCCTACCACGATACCTGTTTGGTAAGGGGTGGTCGTCATAGGGAAAATGATGAGTGGCTTCAACCGGATGCGGTGTAGGCTTTACCCCTGACGCCGACTATCGTCATTTTAGCATAGCTTGATTGTAAACACAACTGCTCTTCAACTTTTGCCGGTTCATGCTACACTTATCCTGTCTTCTCAACGAATATGAACGGATTTCTTTCCGTTGAATCCGTTCAATCCGCTGAGATTATCTTTAAGGAGGAAAACCATGCTTATAGACCGGTCCGACATCGCCCCGGGCATCAAAATCGCGGTGCAGATCACGCCGGAACCCACGGACGACGACCTAGCTTTCATCCAGCAGATGGGCGTGGGCTACGTCGTCTTGTGGACAGACGCGGCCAGGTCCAGCTACGAGTACTACGCCAGCCGCCGGAAGCTATTTGAAGATCACGGCCTCAAAGTCTATGGCTTCGGCAACAGCGACGTCCACAACCAGGACGCCATCGTGCTCGGCCTGGAAAACCGGGACGCCAAAATCGAGGAATACAAGCAGCACTTGCGCAACCTCGGCAAGGCCGGCATCCCCTACACCACCTACGCGCACATGGCGAACGGCATCTGGAGCACCGCGCCGGAATTGACGCGCGGCGGCGCAAAGGCGCGCGCCTTCAACCTGGACAAAGCCGACACCGGCCACTGGCACGGGCGGCAGTACGCCATGCCGCTCACGCACGGGCGAACCTACACCGAAGACGAACTCTGGGCCAACTACGAATACTTCATCCAGCAAGTCGTCCCCGTGGCAGAAGAGGCCGGCGTGAAGATCGGCATCCATCCCGATGATCCACCCGTCCCGGAGCTGGGCGGCATCCCGCGCTGCATCTTTGGCAACTTCGAGGGCTACCGCCGCGCCATCGAGATGGCGAACAGCCCCAACGTCGGCCTGTGCCTGTGCGTCGGCTGCTGGCTGGAAGGCGGCGCGTGGATGGGCAGGGACGTGTTTGAGACCATCAAGTATTTCAGCGAACAACGCAAACTGTTCAAGATTCACTTCCGCAACGTGAGCCAGCCCCTGCCCTACTTCATCGAAACTTTCCTCGACGATGGCTATATGGACATGTACAAAGTGATGCGCGCCCTGCGCGAGGTAGATTTCGACGGCGTCGCCATCGCCGACCATATCCCGCAGATGGTCGGCGGCCCCCGCGTCGCCATCGCGTTTAGCATTGGGTATATGAAGGCGTTGGTCGAACGGGCCAATGCGGAGTTTGGCAACAAGTAAGAAGAAATGGGTAATGAGTAAAGAGTAATGAGTAGTGGAACACATCACTCATTACTTCTTTCTCATTGCCCATTACTCATTACCCTTTTCATCCTTTAGGAGCAACCTATGGCAGACGAAAAACAACCCTCAATTTTAGAGCTTCAAGCCCGCTGGGATAAAATCCGCACGGCGAATTTGTACGATGCGATGGATCAGATGGGCTACGGCAATCAGTGCCTTGACCTGGGCATCCGCCCGCTGTTCCCCAAGCAGCATTTGGCGGGGATGGCGGTGACGGTGCGCGGCAGCCGCGATCCCACCACCTGGGAAGAGAAAAAGGCGGCGCACGAGAAGGCGGAGGCGGAAGGCAAGCCGGTGGCAACCGGGCCGAATCTGCACGAGTGCCTCTTCCCCGGCTGCGTGGTCGTCGTGGATGGCGGCGGCGAGCCGTTCACGGGCAAGTTCGGCGAGATGACGAGCTGGGACTTGCAGCAGCGTGGCGCGAAGGGCATCGTGATTGACGGCTTCATCCGCGACTACTTGGGGCTGGAAGTCATCCCCAATTACACCGTCTGCGCGCGCGGCACCTCGCCCATCGAATCGGCCAAGCGGTGGAGCATCGTGGGCGTCAACGTCCCCATCGGGATGCCCGGCACGCTCACGAGCATGGTGCGCGTCCGCCCTGGCGACTGGATCGTCGGCGAGATAGACGGCGTCATCGTCGTCCCGCAGGAGATCGCCATGGAAGTGCTGGAAAAGGCGGAGGAGATTGAGCGCCGCGAGCAGGGGATGCGCGAGGATTTCGCCGCCGGGATGTCCTTCAAAGACGCCTACGAGAAGTGGGGACGGGCGTAAAACACGTATTCCGTAGTGCGTAGTCCGTATTCCGCTCAATTTCTTTACGCAACACGGAATACGGACTACGCAAGCAGTTCCTTAAAATTGTCGAATGGTCACACGGCGCGAGGTTCTCAAGCTGGGCGTGGTTGCCGGGCTGTCGCTGCTGCCGGAATTCCTGTCGCAATCGGGGCGGCCCAGTCTGCCGATAACGCTGCACGTTGTATCCCGCGAAGAATGGCGGGCCGGCGAACCCGATTTACAGGCCGCCGCAGAACACGGCTTGTATGATCCGCAGACCAACCCCGGCGGCTGGCTGATCTATGACGCGCCTTTAAGCGAAGTGCTGCACACGATCGTCGTTCATCACACCGCCACCTACATCAAGCAGCATCCCAGAGAAATCCAGAAATGGCACAGAAAGCGCCTGGGATTGGCCGACATCGGCTATCATTTTGTCATCAACCCGGAAGGCATTGTATTCGAGGGACGCGACATCGGCGTGCGCGGCGCCCACACGGGCGGGCACAACACCGGCACGGTGGGCGTCGCGCTCTTTGGGCAATTCGAGCTATGGCGTCCGGCGGAGGTTCAGATCGTGCAACTCAAACTTCTGGCAGCCTATCTGCGGGACACTTACGCCATCACCCACCTGGCAGGGCATCGTGACTTTCAGCCGGCTGAAACCGTGTGCCCAGGACGCTATCTGGCGGATAGATTGCCGGATTTGGCGGCTGAAGTAGGATTGGCGTATGGTATCGGAGGCGAGAAATGAAATACAGTTTTGTTTTCCCTGGCAATTTGGGTTCCAGACTTTAGACTTTCGACTTTGGACTAACGACTATGAATACTATCACTTTTGGCAATACCGGGTTGCGCGTCTCGCGCATGGCGATTGGAACGGGATCGCATGGCTGGGCCGGACGTTCGGAGCAGACGGCCCTGGGATTGGACGGGCTGGCGAATCTGCTGCGCCGCGCGTATGACCTCGGCGTGACCTTCTGGGATACGGCGGATCAGTACGGCTCGCATCCGCACGTGGCGCGCGCGCTGCAAGGGATTCCCCGCGACAAGGTGGTGATCGCTACCAAGACCACGGCGCGCAGCGGCCCGCAGATCACAAAAGACGTGGATCGCTTCCTGAAAGAATTGGGGACAGACGTGCTCGACATCGTGCTGCTGCACGGACTATCAAACGATGGCTGGCCCAGGCAACTGGCCGGCGCCATGGAGGCGCTCTCCCAGGCCAAAGCCGCCGGGAAAGTGCGCGCCGTTGGCATGTCGTGTCACGGACTCGGCGCACTGAAAGCGGCGGCGACCTCGCCATGGGTGGACGTGGTGCTGGTGCGCATCAATCACGCCGGCGTCAACATGGACGATACCCCCGCCAAAGTCGTCCCGGTGATTAAGCAGTTGTACGACGCCGGGAAGGGCATCTACGCGATGAAAGTCCTGGGCTGCGGCAAGTTGCTCCAAGACATTCGGAGCGAGATGGAGTACGTCCTCAACCTCGGCACGGTTCACGTTCTCAGCATCGGCGTCAGCAGCGTCGCGCATCTGGAGCAAGACGTGCGCCTGATGGAGGAACTCACGGCGCAGGGATAGAAGGAGGAACTATGGAAATTCGTCTAGCTGATGAACGCGCCTTTTTCATGGAGGCGCAGCTTTCCATTGACCAGGCCGAAGGCCGGGCGTGGAGCAGGAAAGTGGATGCCTTTGGCGCGATGGCCAAGATGGGCAGTCTCTTGCAACGCCCCAAAGACGACGACTTCAAGCTGATCTACAAAGAACATCGCTACGAACCTTTCTGGCACATCGTCTGCGCGGCGCGTTACGTCTACGAGCGACGGAAAGACTACCCCCTGACCCTCACGGATCCCGTGGTCAAATCCGTCACCATCCAGAATCAAGACTATCCGGTGATAGACAAAAAAATCACCCTGACGGGCCTCGAACACTGCCTTGAAGAACTGCACGAGGACGTATTCTTTGACGGATTGACCACTCAGAAAGCGCCGGGCATGGCCGATTACCTGAAATTCACCGCTACTGAAATTCCCCAGGACGATTTGGACGACTTTTCGGCAGGCGCGGCCATCGTCGTGCCGCCGGCGGCGCGCGCCTCGGCGGTGGTGCATGAAGTGTTGATCGGCATGATCAAAAGCGTCCAGGCCGAGCGCATCCTCGAAGATACCATTGACGTCGAGAGAATTGACCTCTACTATCGCCCGGTCTATGCGTTTCAATACCGCTGGCTTTCCAAAGAGAAAGATGCCATCCTGGAATACGACGGGCTGACCGGCCAATGGCAGAGCGGCGGCAAAGTCTTCCAACAGTACATGGGCAAAATCATTGATCCCACCTTCCTCTTCGACGTTGGCGTAGAAACCGTAGACCTCCTGGTGCCAGGCGGCGGCCTCGCCATCAAACTGGCGATGAAAGGCATTGACGTCGTCCGTGGGCAGAACAAATAACCACACTGACCTTTAAGGGGCTGTTTTCACGGATGGTGTACCGTCCGCGAAAACAGCTTCTTTTAATCCGCCGCTTTAGCGGCTTGGTTCTGAGGAGACAATATGACCAAAGTGTTAGTAACCTATTTCAGTTCAACTGGCAACACCAAGTCCCTGGCCGAAGCCGTTGCGGAAGGTGTGTGTTCGGTAGAAGGCGTGACGTGCGAACTCAAGACCGTCCCGCACACCACCAATGACGACTGGCTGGCCGCCGACGGCATCATCGTGGGATCGCCCACGTACTTCGGGCAGATGGCCGGCCGCGTCAAGCAAATGTTCGACGTGACCGCGCAAGTCTACGGCAAACTGGAAGGTAAAGTCGGCGGGGCGTTCACCACCTCCGGCGGCGCGGGTTGCGGCCATGAGACGGCTATCATGTCCATCCTCACCGCGATGCTCGTCGCCGGCATGGTGGTGCGCGGCACGACCGAAGGCCCCCATTTCGGCCCCTTCGCCGTCGGTCAGCCCAACGACGACGCCCTCCAAGCCGCCCGCGAGATGGGCGCCCGCGTCGCGGGACTGACCAAGAAACTGTTCCCATAAAGGAAGTTAGGAGTTAGGAGTTAGGAGTTAGGAGTTAGGAATTAGGAGTTAGGAGCCATCAAGTATACCTCACTCGTCACTCCTAACTCGCCACTCCTAACTCCTGACTCGCCACTCCTAACTCACAACTCGCCATGCTGCTGCCACACATCGAAACCTGGGAACAATGGGGTAAGATTTTCACCGACGTACCCCGCTGGACGCTGGCCGTGCAGGAGATTTGCCGGCAGGCAGGAATACCCGTTCACACGATTGAGGCCGGATTCCCCGGCACCAATGCCGTCTTCGTCCTCGACCACACGTATGTGCTCAAGGTCTACGCGCCGTTCTGTCATCGGGACTACGCCCTGGAACGCTTTCTCAATCCCCTGGTCACACACCACGGCATCCCCGCCCCTGCGATTCTGGCCGAAGGCGTGTTTGAGGATCGCATCCGCTGGCCCTACATCGTGATGAACTTCTTGCCGGGCCAGCCGATCCGGGAAGTGCGCGCGCAGATTCCCCGCGCCAACCTGCTGGACATCGCCGCCGACCTGGGCCATATCGTCGGCATCCTGCACCAGATTCCCCTGGAAGACGTGACGCTCCCCGAACTGGCGCCCGACAGTTGGATGAGCTTTGTCAAAAAACGGCGCGCGCAAATGGGTGCGCAAAACCGGCGCGAAGGGAAGCTGCCGCTGTCCATCCTTAAGGAAATTCCGCATTTCCTCACGTCCGTGCTGGCGGAGATGGAGGCGACGCCCCTGCGCCTGGTCAACGGCGACCTCACCGAGGATCACCTGCTGCTGGAACAGCGTGACGGACGCTGGCAAATCTCTGGCCTGATTGACTTCGCCGACAGCCTCGTCGCGCCGACGGCGTATGAGTGGGCCGCCCTGTGGTTCAGCGGCCTGGCCCGCGACGCCGGCTGCCTGCGCCAATTTATGGTCGCCTACGACCCCGCCCTGCCGCTGGACGCCGCTTTCTTCCGCCACGCCATGGCCTTTACCTTCCTCCACGAGTTCGGCGCGGGGATCCTCGCAGAGGTCATGGAGGAACTCCACCACCCCACCGTTCGCACCATCGCCGAATTGCAAGCCTTGCTGTGGGAAGCTGATAGTCAAACGTCAAGTGATGACGTTTGACGTTTGACGTTTGACGTTTGACGAAATCAGATCACTATTTTGCAGAAATAACTTCAATGGACATCCTCATTGGCATTGATGGCGGCGGGAGCAAGACGGCGGCCCTGGCCGCCGATCGGGAAGGATGCATCCTGGGACGCGGCGTCGCCGGGCCGTCGAACTATCACGCCATCGGGATAGAGGCGGCTTACGCGACCCTGGACAAGGCCGTGCGGCTGGCTTTGACGGACATCCCCACGCAGCCGGTCGCCTTATGCCTGGGCATGGCCGGCGCAGGACGTCCCGCCGATCAAGCCATCATCCGCGCGTGGGCCGACACTCGTTATCCTGGCGTCCCCGTCACGATTGTCCACGATGGGCAATTGGCGCTGGCGGCGGGGACGCCGGAGGGGTGGGGCATCGCTGTGCTCTGCGGCACCGGCTCCCTTGTCTACGGCGCGGATCGCTCTGGCACGACGGCGCGTGCCGGCGGCTGGGGCTACCTGCTCGGCGACGAGGGCAGCGGCTACCGCATAGGACTGGCGGCCCTGCAAGCCATCGCGCGCGCCGCCGATGGACGCGGCCCGGAGACCGCTCTGACGCCCGCCATTCTCTGCCGCTGGTCGCTGGCGCAGCCGCAGGACTTGATCGCGCGCGTCTACGCCCCCGCCACACAGCGCGCTGACATCGCCCAACTCGCAGAAATCGTGCAGGATGTGGCCGCGCAGGGCGACGCAGTGGCGCAACACATCGTGCAAGCCGCCGGACACGAACTGGCGTTGGCCGCCCAGTCCGTCGCGCGCCGACTGACGTGGGCCGGCCCGATCCCTTGCGCCCTGGCCGGCAGCGTCATTGTCAAAGGACACTGCATCGCTAACGCCTTCCAGGATGCCGCCGCCGTCCTCAACCTGCGCCTCGTCCCCCTCACGCCTGTCCCCGAACCCGCACAGGGCGCCCTAAAGCTGGCGCGCGCCCTTCTTTGCAAGTCTACGGCTTAAGAGTATAGTTAGAAGTATGGTCAACGGTGATGTCCTAACCCAAGAACAATTGCGCTCCGAATTGGCAGAATTGCGGCAGCGCCTCGCCACGTTGGAAGATAGCCACGCCAAACTCCGGCGGCAGCGGGACGAACTGCGCGAAGAAAACGAACGGCAGGATAAAGCGCTTCAGTCGCTCAGCTATCACTTCCAAAACAGCCTCGTGCCGGTGGTGGGATTGCTTTACATGAAACGACGTAAAATCCAGACCAGGCCACCTCTGGATTACAAGGAGATGCTGGCCAGCCTCATCAGCCAGGTTTCTGCCACCTCAGTCATCTATCGTCTGTATGCGGATTATGAATGGGAAGACATCCCCCTGACGACATTAGCCAATCGCGTCATCCGGGAAACGCTACAGACCACCCCCACGCCGGCCCCCATCGCTTTGGAGATCGAAGAATCCCCGGTGCGGGTGCCGGTGGATCAAGCCAAGAACCTGGCCTTGATCCTGAACGAATTGACCCTCAACACCATCACCCACGCCTGCACCGGCCCCGGCTGCCACATCGTCGTGACGCTGGAGAAGATCAGCGAATGGGTGCGCTTGGAATTTCACGACAACGGGCCGGGGTATCCTGAAGCCGCCCTCTCCCTGAAAAACGAAGAATCGCTGTACCTGGTGCGGATGTTGACGCAAAGCCTCCCCGAAGGGATGTTTTCCCTGTACAACAAACGCGGCGCCGTAAGCGTGCTGCGCTTCAAAATCCGCGAAAAGCCGGAGAACAACGTAAGCCCCAAGAAATAGTGCGGGGGCGTTAAACGTCAAACGTCAAACGTGATGATGCATCAAATGGTGTTTGACGTTTGATGTTTCGTAATCCCATCTGCCAAAAATTGACAGAGTAGATTGCTATGCACTGTCCTAAATGTCGCCAACCCAACTATCGCCCGGATACGCCCTGCCCGTACTGCGGATTTGAGACCGATCCGGCGCGCATGGCAGAACTGGACCACATCCAATGGCTGCTGCGCGAATTGGAGAGCTGGCACCGGCTATCCGTACCCGCGCCGCTGTTGCAACACCTGCAAAGCCTCTACACGGTGCGACAGCGCAATTTGGAAATCGAATTGGGCCTGCGCCGGCCCCCCTTCACCGCCGAAGAAGCCGCGACCGCCTGGCCGCGCCTGTTCCGCGACAATGTGTTGCTGGAACATCTGGCCGAGTGGCGCAGACACGGTTACCTCAACCCCATCGCCATGCGCTCCCTGGAAGATGCGCTACGCGCGCGCCGGGACGCCTGCCTTGATCGCCTTGCCGGACATCCCACCCCCACCGATCCGCCCACCAATGCCGACCGCCTGGATGCCATCACGGCTGTGCTCGACTTGCTCGGTAATCTGCGCGCCGCCAACGCCTTCGCCACCCCGGACGCTGAACTACACCTGCGCCCGCCGCTCCTCAAGGAGCAAGAGCGCCTGGAAATTGCCCTGGGCCGGCGCAAACCGGAAAAGGCGACAGAGGCAGCGGATGAGCGGATGAGCGGATCGGCGGATCGGCGGATCGGCGAGTCAGCGGTAGAGACGCCCGCACCCGCCGCCCCCAAACCACCCCCCACGCCGTTGATGGAGCGCTTCTGGCGCACGCTGCTTTCCGAGCGCACCCTCAACGCGCTGCTCTTCCTGGGCATCTTCCTCATCTTTGCCGCCGCCATCTCCTTCGTCGTCTGGGGCTGGGAGAGCTTCTCCGCGCCGCTGCGGGTGGCGATTCCCACCGGCTTCACGGCGTTGTTCTTCGCCCTCGGTTGGGGCGTCCGCACCAAGACGCGGCTGTACAACTCCGGCATCGCCATGAGCGCGATTGGCGCGCTGCTCATCCCCGTAGATTTCTACACGCTCTACAAGAGCTTCCACATTTCCCCCGACGTCGCGCCGGAGTTCTGGCTGATGACCTCCCTGGTCTGCCTCGGCGCGTACCTGGGGGTCACGTGGATCATCCAGAACCGCCTCTTCGGCTATCTGGTTGGCTTCGCCTCGGTGGGCGTCGTCTGGTTTGTCGGTGAACTGCTGCATAAATTCGCCGGGATGCCCTACGATTGGACGTGGGCCGGCCCAAGTTTGTTGACCGGCGCGTGGGTGGCGGTCGCGGGGGCGTTGGCGCGGCGGAAAGGACGGTTCCAAGTCCTGGTAGACCCCTTGCGCGCCCTGGCCTTGCTCGTCAGCGGTGTGCTGATGGTGACGCTGCTCGGCTTGCGGCTGCTGCGCGGCCCCGCCTTCGACGCGCTGCACGATGCCCTGACCGTCGCGTGGGCCGTCGGCGGGCTGGTGCTGGGCTGGGGCGCGTGGTTCTATCGCAGCCGGGGCCTGTGGATGGCGGCTGTGACCGCGCTGCCCGCCGCCATGTATCTGGCGCAGGCGGCCCTCTTCCACACCCACGAGGTCAACGGCGCGTGGCACGCCCTGGGCTGGGCGCTGCTGACGCCGCTGTACGTCATCGTCGGACACCGGCTGGCGCGCGGGCCGCGCGCCCAAGATGCCGTGGGCCGCTTCCAGGCGCAGGCGACCAACGTCTGGGCCATCCTCCTGATGCTGACCGCCGCCCTCTGGTCGCTGACCGACTTGAGCAGCGGCACAGCCGCCGCGTGCAGCCACGCGATCCTCGCCGCCGCCGTGACGCTCGCCGCCCTCCTCTGGCAACGCCCGACCTACCTCTACGGCGCGTCCGCCCTCGCCCTTACCACCGTCACCTTCGCCATGAGCGAACTGACCTTCCCCATCGCCCAACTCAGCGTCGGCTGGGCCTCGCTGGCGCTCGCGCATGTGCTGTTAGCATACTTCCTGGGACAAAAGGAGGGGGAGAGGGGGAGACAAGGAAAGGGGGAGACCGTCCC
>DAOUGD010000165.1:0-6110 GCA_034429475.1 Anaerolineae bacterium | reverse complement strand
TGTTTTATTTTTTTTTTTTTTTGCGGGGGGTTTGGCCGCGCGCAAAAACAACCCGGCAATCCCTTTTGGAGGAAAAGAGCCGATGATGCAAGTGCAGTTAAATGAGGTTTACGCGACGATTTTGGAGCCGTTCCAGGCCAGTGTGGAGGAAGCAGTACGCCGCTACGCGCTGGAAAAGGCGCACGCGCGCCTCTGGGAACTGGAACAAACCATCCAACGCTGGGAAGATAAATATGGCTGCGGTTACGATTTGTTTGCCTACCGCACCGCTACCGATGCTGCCTACGTCGCGCAATTGGAGCTGATCCAGAAACGCAGGAATGGGAGGGCGATGCTATCGCCTGGGAATTCGATCAGGCTGTATTGCGCGAATGGCGGCATCGTTTACAGCAACTTCTGACTCTATAATTGCACTGATACAAACGTCCGAAAAAGTACATAGAACTGGAGTGCTAACAATTGCGATGGATTGTATAGCCTTGTTTGCTTACTCACAAGAATAGCGACTCAAACAATCATAGAGCTATTCTATATTCGTTATAGAGTGAGGACGAGGCTTCAGATATACTATTGAAACATGCTACTTGGAGGTAAGAAATGGATTTGCTAAATTCGCTTTGGGAGTCGATTAAAAAAGACCGAAGGAAAGTGATCCCTGTCGTTCTGGGTTTAGCGACTATTATCCCTTGTTTACTTGCTGTTTGTGCTTTCTTGGGCATTTCGCAATTGGGGGATCTTGTACCTGGTCGTTTCGGAGGCCCATCGGAGAGTGAAGTAAGGGAGTTAGTGCTACCTGACTACCCAAGCGATGTCTTCGGTGGTTCTTTAAGGGACTATCGCTTAATTTCAAAACGTAGATGTGAGGAAATTTCAGTAACAGCAGATGCAAGAGGTATCACTGAGGCTTGGATAATAGAATACTACTACGAGCGATGGAATGAGACTTTTAAGGAATGGAATGAGTTAAATCATGCTAGTATAATCGTAAAAAAGGACGGGGACTGGGAGGAGTATGGTATTGGTGCTGTTGGATGCCCATAAACCTTCTCTGTTGAAACCACCCAAATTGTACTTGTGGCATAGTTAAATGTACTAGCCACTTCAATATGGATCCAATAAGGAGCGTGGATAATGATCACTAACTTACGTGGCCGAGACCTCATCGGCGATTTGGACTTCTCGAGGGAAGAAGTTGAAACTGTGCTGGACGTCGCCTGGGATTTGAAGCGCAAGCGGGCGCTGGGCGAACCGCATCCCTATTTGCGCGACAAGGTGCTGGCGATGTTGTTCTTCTTCAGCAGCACGCGCACGCGCGGCTCGTTTGAGGCCGGGATCGCGCAGTTGGGCGGGCACGGCGCGTTCATTGATTCCAAGACGACGCAGATCGCCCACGGCGACACCCCCAAAGAGATCGGCGAGATTTTTGGTCGCTACTTCGACGGCCTCGCCATCCGCCACTGCGACTGGGCTGCCGGCAATGCGTATATCAACGGGGTTGCGCAAGCCTCGCGCTGCCCGGTGTTGAACATGCAGTGCGACATCTACCACCCCTTCCAATGCCTGGCCGACCTGATGACGATCCAGGAAAAGAAGGGCCGCGACCTGCGCAAGAAGCGCATCGTCGTCTCGTGGGCGTATGCCGCCTCGTATCTCAAGCCCATCTCCGTGCCGCAATCGCTCATCCTGCAAATGCCGCGCTTCGGCATGGATGTGACGCTGTCCTATCCGCCGGAATTTAAGCTGATGCCGGACATCGTGGCCGAGGCGCAGGCGCAGGCGCGCAAGTACGGCACGGCCTTCGACATCGTCCACGACATGGCCGAGGGCTTCGAGGACGCCGACGTGGTGTACGCCAAGTCGTGGGGGCCGCTGCTCACCACCGCCGATCCCGCCGAGGGCAAACGCATCCAGGATCAGTACAAGGACTGGATCACGGACGCCGCCAAGATGGGCCGCGCGAAGCCCGACGCCATCTACATGCACCCGCTGCCCGCTGACCGGGACATCGAAGTGACCAGCGAAGTCATGGATGGCCCCAATTCGGTCGTCTTCGATCAGGCCGAGAACCGCCTGCACGCGCAGAAAGCGGTGATGGCCTTAACGATGTGGTAGGAAAACTTTTTATATTTTGCGCACCGCGAAGCGGTGCGCAAAATATAAAATAAAAAGATTTTTTTTGAGGTGGGATATGGCCGGATTGATTTGCTCCGATTGCAGCGCCGAAAATGCCGCCGATGCGAAGTTCTGTAATCAGTGCGGCGTCGCGCTGGAGAAGAAAGATGATCGCTTCAAAACCTTCGTCGCCATTCTCATCGCCGTGGTGTCGCTGGCGGGGGCGCTGTTGGCCTGGCGAATTGCGTTTCTGGACAGCATCGCTTCCGACGATGACGTGCAGGGCATCGTGAGCCTGGTCAGTTGGCACCAGGCGCGCGTCGGCACGGAGGCGGATATGTATCGCAACTTACGCACCTACCTCAAAGTCCGCATCCACGACGCCCTCAGCAACGGACTGGCGCGGGAGCGCGACCTCTACCCTGACAAAGACCCCCAGCGCACGCGTCTCTGGGATGAGGGTTGGACGGAGACGTTTGTGGCCGAAGAGTACCTCAATCAGGTGACGATCCGCCCGGAATACATCCGCGCCGACGGCAGTTACGACGGCCAGGCCGCCCAGGATATTGACATGGCCGGCCTGGCGCTGACCGCCGACTTCGACCCGCAGGGGCGCTACTTTGCCGAGGCCGATGGCCTGCGCCTCAAGACACAACGCCTGACCGCGCTGGCGCTGTTCCTCAGCACCAGCCTGCTCTTCTACACCCTGGCCGAAGTCGTGACGCATCCGGTCAAATACCTTTTCGTCATCCTGGGGAGCGGCGTCTTTGCCTTGTTCGGCGTCCTCTGGCCGGTCATTGAGTGGGTGCTCTAAAGGGGGTGTGCGATGACTAACATAGATCCAATACCAACGCCCCCGCCTCCGACGCCAACCCCGACGCCGTCATCCCCAACTGCGCCTCCGGCGCGCGCCCGGCGCGGTTTTAGCCTGCGGCCCGCCGTGACGTGGTTCAAAAGCCTGCCTCCCGTCCAATGGATGGTGGAATACTTTGAGCAAATTATCATCGTCACCATTGCGCTGGTGACAGTGTGGGCGGCGCTGCTGGCCTTTTTGCAGACCTGGGCCGACAGCCGCGAATCGGCCTACAACCGGCAGAGCCAGGCGCTCTCCATGGAAGCGATGGGCCACGATATGACCAGCCGCCAGCGCGAGAGCTACGACTTCGACCTCTACACCACCTGGAACGAGTGGGACTGGCGGCGGCTTGAGGCGCTCGAAGCCGACCAGGAAGCGCTGGCCGAACGTTCCGCCGAAGTTGCCGAGATGGTTGTCCCGCTGACCCCGCTGTTGGATGAGACTTTGCCCTATTTCAACACCGACACGCAATACGCCGATACTTACGCTTACCATGTAGACACCAACCTGATTACCACCACGATGTTGTTAGAAGAACGCGCGTTCACCATCAAAACCGCCAACGCCTGGGGGAACAAAGGGGATGGCTACGTCACCGTCCTGACGGTGCTGGCCGTGGCGTTGTTCCTCTACGGCCTTTCGACGACCATCTCAGGCGTGGTGCGCTACCTCTTCGCGCTGGCCGGGTCTTTCCTGGTGGTGGTGTGTGTGCTGTGGACGGGCATCCTGACGATTGGCCGTGTACCTACCATTCCCCTGGACGCCATCGCCGAGTATGCGCGCGGTCAAGGTCTTTACTACCAGGCCGCCAGCGAGGAAGATTACCAGGAAGCCGCTGCCGCTTTTGATGAGGCGCTCCGGTTTTACCCTGAGTATGGGAACGCCTACGCCAGGCGCGCGGCTGTGGCCCTGGAACTGGGAGATTACGCCGCCGCTGCCGATTACAATCGGAAAGCTTTGGAAAACGGCCGCGCCGGCAAGGACATCTATTGGGAACTGGGCTGGGTGTTGTACTTGCTCGGTGACTACCCCGCCTCCGTCGAAGCCAGCCGCGCCGCCGAGGTGTTGGATCCCGGCCTGACGCCCATCGTGATGAACATCGCCACCGCGCTGCTGGCCCAGGGCGATACCGCCGCCGCGATGCAGGAATACGAGCGCGGCCTGGCGATTGCCGCCGACCCGGCATCCGCACTCCCGGCTTCCTGGAGTCACGTCTATCTGCTGGAAACGGTGGACGATCTGGAACGGCTCATCGCTGCGGCGGACGGGCAGACCGGGTTTTCCCAGGAACCGCATCTGGACAACGTGGCCGACCGCGCCCGACTCCGCGCCGACGCCGAGGCGGCGCATCAGCGCATCAAAGAAGGCATTGTCGCCATCGAGGCCAGCGGCGTTCCCACGATGCCGCCCGCCGAAGCCGCGCTGCTGCCCCTGCGCTTTGGGCAGTACGCCAGCTACGACGGCAAACTGCTCGGCGTGGGGGATACCTTTGCGCGCGGGTTGATGTCGCTGGTCATCGAACTGCCCTTCGATGTTCTGCCGCAGGGTGCAACCCTCTCGCGCCGCGTCACGCGCGAATGGTCCGACGAACCCGGCGAGCTTGAGCAGTTGCCGACGATGGCGATGGACATGGTGTGGGAAGGGGAGTCGGCGGGAATGCTGCAACACGTCGTCGCGTCGCCCTGGCCGGGGCGGCGGGGGATGCGGCCCGGCGTCTATACGGTGGAATACTACGTCAACGGGCGGCTGCTCCAAAGCGGGCAGTTCACCATCCCGGAGGCCGACACATTCATCGTCGGCGCGTTGGTGTTCGCCACCGCCTTCAACAGCGACGGTGAGCCGACTGCGCCGCACGCCGTCTTCCCATCCGGCGTCGCCGAGTTGCACGGGCAGTTCGCCTACAGCGGGCTGTCGGATGCCGTCGTCGTCGGACGCTGGTATCGGGACGGCGAGTTGTACGAAGAACTCGAAACGGATCCGCTGACCGGCTGGGGGACGTACACCTTCTTCCTGCGTGAACCGCCGGCCGGCGCCTATCGCCTGGATTTGATTTTGAGTGACACCGAGGAACTGCTCCAGACGGCAGAGTTCGTCGTTTTGGATGCGGCCGCCTATCTGGAGCAGGCCGGGGAATTGCCGGAAGAAGCCGCCTACTACCGCAACCTGGGCGAATCCTACCTGCTTGACGAAGATTATGGCAACGCCACCGTCGCGTTCGCGCACGCGGTTGACCTGGACCCGGAGTGCGCTCCCTGTTACTATCAATGGGGTCTGGCGCTGCGCGAGCTGTCCAGCAACGACGAAGCCGCCGACAAGCTGCGCCTGGCCGTCGAACTGCGCCCTACCGAGTATGACTATCGCTGCGAGCTGGGCGATCTCTACTACGAGCTACAGGACGAGGTTGCGGCATTGGAGCAATTCCGGGCAGCCGTGCCCGACTCGCCGGGGTACGTTTTCAACCAGTGGGGCAACGCCCTCTACGACCAACGGCGTTATGAGGAAGCCGCCGTCAAGTATCAGCAGGCTATTGAATTTTTGCCCGATATGGCGGTGTATCATTCCAACCTGGGCGGCGCTTACGAAAAAGCGGGCATTTACGACCGCGCCGAAGCTGCGTTCGCCCAGGCCGTCGCGCTGGCGCCGGATAACGATTGGTACTACAACCGGTGGGGCGACACGCTCTACGCTCAGGAAAAGTACGCCGAGGCGCTGGAGCGCTATCGGCAGGCCGCCGACATGGATCCTGCCTTTGCCCCGTACTTCTCCGATTTGGGCGATACGTACTACGCGCTAGGAGATTATGACGAGGCCATCGCCGCCGCCCAGCGGGCCGTCGAGTTAATCCCCGACCGCGCCAGGGACTACAACCTCTGGGGCGACGCCCTCTACGAGCAAGCAGAGTACGCCGCTGCCGCTGAGAAATACCAGCAAGCTTTCGAGCTAGACCCGGAAGAAGCCCTGTATGCCTACAACCTGGGCTGGGCCTACTATCGCCTGGACGACACTGCCGAGGCCCGCGACGCTTTTGAACAGGCCGTTGCCCTGGCGAAAGACGCTGGGGACACCGCTTTGCAACAAGACGCGGAAAAGATGCTAGACGAACTCAAGTAAAGGCGTGTTTGCGCGGACGGTACACCGTCCG
>DAOUGD010000164.1:0-9681 GCA_034429475.1 Anaerolineae bacterium | reverse complement strand
CCACCCCTTCTCCTACTCCCACCCCCACGCCGACGCCCCTGCCCCACGAGGTGCTGGAAGTGGCGCAGCAGGCTTACTTCAACGGAGATTGGGGCGCCGCTGAAACGCACTACGCCCAATTGCTGGCGCTGCCGACCCTCACCCAAGATGAAATGGAACAGGCGCGGTTGGGATTGGGGCAAACCCTCCTGGCGGACAACAAGCCGGCCGACGCCATCCCGCTCCTGCAAGAATTCATCACGCAGGACGGGCAGAGCGCGCGCGTAAGCGAAGCGCAGCTCTACCTGGCCGATGCGCTGGTGGCCTCCGGCGACGCAGCCGGCGCCGTGGCGCACTATCGCGCCGTCGCGGAAGCGTACCCGCTGCTCGCGCTCTACGCCCGGCAGTGGGAGGGCGACGCCGCTTACGCCGCCGGGGACTATCCCACGGCGTTGACGGCTTACGCCGCCGCCCTGGAACAGGCCGGAACGGCCAGCGCGCAAGTCTATCTGTGGGAAAAGATCGCCCTCACGCACGCCGCTTCCGGCGCCTACGCCGACTCGTTGGACGCCTACGACGCCATTCTCGCCATCGCGCGCATCGCCGCGTATCGGGCGCGAATTATGTATCAGGCCGCGCAGACCGCGTTGGCCTTCGGCGACACGGAGACGGCCTACGCCCGGATGCAGGAACTCGTGGCAGCGTATCCCGCCGAATCCTACGCCTATCAAGCCCTGATCAAGCTGGTGGAGGCCGGGATTCCCGTGGATGAGCGGCTACGCGGGTTGGTGGACTACTATGCCGAGGCTTATGGCCCGGCGGTCGAGGCATTCTACCGCCTCATCAACGCCGACCCGGCGCACGGCGGCGAGCCGCACTACTACATCGGCCTCTCGTATCTGGGGGCCGGCAGCGCGGACCTGGCCCGGCGCGAGTTTGAGGAATTGCTCGACACGCACCCCGATAGCGACTATTGGGGCAGCGCGTGGATCGGCAAGGGGCGGGCGCTGGCGGATTCAGGGCGGACGGAAGAAGCCATCGCCGCGTACCGCGCGCTCGCTGACGAGTTGCCCGACCACGCCCGCGCCGCCGAAGCCCTGTGGAGCGCGGCGGAGTTGCAGCAGAGCGCCGGGCAATTCGCCGAGGCCGCCGATGCCTTCCTCGATCTGGCCGACCGCTATCCCAACGCCGAAGACGCGCCGGAAGCGCGCTTCCGCGCCGGGCTGCTGCGCTATCGCGCCGCCGACCTGCCGGGCGCACAGGAGGCGTGGCGTGGGCTGACAGGCTGGTATCCCTACGCGGAGCGGGCGCAGGCAACGTATTTTTGGTTAGGGAAGACGTATCTGCAATCTGGCAACACCGTCAGCGCGACGGCGGCGTTGAGTCAGGCTGTCGCCTTCGACGCCTGGAGCTACTACGGGCTGCGCGCGGGCGACATGCTGGCCGGGCGCGAACCGTTTGCCTTCACCGACACCGCGTATCGTCCCTGCAATTTGCCGGAGGAACAGCGCGCCGCCGAGGTGTGGCTGGCGGCCCAGGTCGGCCTGGAGAGCGCGGAGGGCCTGGGGACGCTGCCGGCCGATCTGCTGGCGAACCCCACGTTGCAGCGCGGGACGCTGTTGCTGCGCCTCGGGCACTTCGACGAGGGGCGCGCGGAGTTGGAGGCGCTGCGCGACGCCACGGTCAGCGACATGCTGACGCAGTACCGGCTGGCACTCTACTTCCGCGACATCGGGCTGTACCGCTCGTCCATCGTCGCCGCCGCGAGCGTCTGGCGGCTCTCCGGCGCGGGCGCGATCCGCGATCTACCGCGCTTCATCGGCTGCCTGGCCTATCCCACGTATTACGGCGATCTGGTAGATCAGGAATCGGCGCGGTTGGGACTGGACCCGCTCTTCACGTATGCGCTGCTGCGACAGGAAAGCCTGTTCGAGGGGTATGCCACCTCCTATGCGGCGGCGCACGGGCTGATGCAGGTGATCCCGCCGACCGGCGCGCAAATCGCCGCCGAGTTGGACTGGCCGCCGGACTACGAAACCGCCGATCTCTATCGCCCGATGGTGAGCGTGCGCTTTGGAACGTGGTATCTGGCGCAGCAGCGCGACCGCATAGACGGCAACCTTTTCGCGGCGATGGCCGGCTACAACGGCGGGCCGGGCAACTCCGCGCGCTGGTGGGAGGCTGCCGGGAAAGACGCCGATCTGTTTGCCGAGCTGATTGGCTTCGCCGAGACGCGCCTGTATGTCCGCCGCATTTACGAGCATTACGCGAAGTACGTGTGGCTGTATCGGCAGTGATCTTTTCTGATAGTCACAGAGAGCGCAGAGGACACAGAGAAGAATGAAAAATCTCTGCGCCTCTGCGCCTCTGCGGTGAAATCCATCCCCGGCCTGCGGGCCAAGATTTCCTCGGTTATAACTATGCCTCAAGTCCAGGAAGAAATTCGACCCCAGGGACAATGACATTTCACATCCTTCCTTTTAGAATGTAAATAGGTCAGAAGGTCAATGGCGCTCAGGCGCTAAAGAGTTGTCAACGGATTGAACGGATGGAAACGGATTTTCTGATTCGCCATTCGCCATTCGCCATTCGCCATTCGTAATTCGTAATTCGTAATTCGTAATTCGTAATTCGTAAAGGAGGGATGATATGTTACAGCAACTTTTCTTCGGTTTGGTCTCTTTGAGTTTGTTGTTCTCGGCGTGGGCTGCGCCGGCCGCCAAGTCTTACAGCGCCGATAGTTTCGACGTGGACGTGACGGTGCAGGAAAACGGCGCATTACTGGTTACGGAGACGTTGACGCTGCGCTTTGAGGGTGGGCCGTTCACCTACGTCTTCCGTGAACTAACGACCGACCACACTGACGGGATTGGCGACATTCAGGCGAGTATGGATGGCGTCGCGCTGCCCGCTGGTGAGGAAGCCGGGCAGGTGGAAGTCAAGGGCGCGTCTCCCATTCGCATTACATGGCATTTTGCGCCCACCACCGATAGCACGCACACGTATACCCTGAGTTACCGCGTCAACGGGGTGGTGCGCCAGGACGGGAACGCCGACCTGCTGCTCTGGCAGGCGCTGCCCGATGACCACGAGTACGCCATCGGCAGCAGCACGGTGCGCATCCACTACCCGGCGGATGTGGCGCTGCTCGGCGCGCCGGAAGTCCGCCAGGGGCAGGCGAGTGTGGAAACCGGCGACGGCGCAGCGACGTTCACGGCGCGGGACATCGCCGCCGACGAGACGCTGGTGGTGGCGTTGCGCTTCCCGGCGGGCAGCCTTATCAACGCGGCGCCGGCCTGGCAGACGCGCAGCACGACCATTGATCGCAGTCTGCCCTTTGCGATTATCGGGAGCCTTGTCTTCGCGGCCATCGGCGTTGGCTTCGTCTTCCTGTACCAGGCGCGCTATCGGTACGCCGGGGGGCGCACGGAGATGGAGTATACGCAGCCGCCCGCCAATCTGCCGCCGGCCATCGCCGGCGTGTTAGCCGCGCGCGGGAGCACGCAGGCCACGTGGAGCTACGCCCTGGGTGCGCTCTTCGACCTGGCGCGACGCGGGGTAGTGCGCATCGAGGAGACCGAGCGGCGCTCGTGGTTCGGCGGGCGTGACTTTGTCATCAAGCTGCAAACGCAGCCTGCGGGCTTGTTGCCGCACGAGCAAGGCCTGCTGGACGCGCTCTTCCGCACCAAAGACGGGCTGACCTCGGCAGTGCTCTTCAGCAAGCTGCAAAACAATATTTACCAGCGCCTCAAGTATTTCAGCAAGCCGTTGGAGGAGGAGTTGGACGCGATGGGGATTCTTGACCCCAATCAACGGCGTGGGCGCAGTACGCTGGTAGGTACAGGAATAATGACGTTGTTGCTGGGCATTGTCGTCGCCATTCTGCTCGGAGCGCTGTTACCGCGCGTCGCCACGCCATGGGTGCTGGCGAGCGCGTTTGGCGCGCTGGTTATCGGCATCGTCGCCATCATCGCCGGGGCCAGCATCAACCCGCTGAGCGAGGAATGGCGTCCACAGGCAGAGGCGTGGAAACAATTCTCCAAGCATCTCTACGCTGTCACCCGCAAACGGGAAATTCTGGCCCGCCGCGAGCTGGCGAACACCTATCTGCCCTACGTCGCCGCGTTCGGGCTGATCCAGGTTTGGGCTAACTACATGAAGAAGCAGGAAGAGATGGAGGTGCCCGACTGGTTCTGCGCCCTGGCGCAGACGCCGGATCACAGTTACGGGGCTTTTGTGGCGATGATGGCGGCGATCTCCTCGGCGGGCGGCGACGCTGGCGGCGGGGCTGCGGGCGCAGCGGCTGCCGGGGCCGCCGGCGGCGGCGCGAGCGGCGCGGGGTAGTCAGGCGGCGGTTTTCAGATAGAATAGGGGCACGGGGCACAGGCGGGGAATCCCCGCCTGTGTGTTTGTGAAGGGGGGAATCTTATAAATGAGAGTTGTGGGTGTCTATTCGTTCAATGGTGGATGTGAAGTCATTGCAGCGCATTTTGCCGCCGAACTGCGCGAAGTGGAAGCTGTCATCGCAGCAGTGGATAACGCCGCGTTCAAAACCAAGACCCATCAAGGGAAAACGACAGCAGGCAAATCCCTCTACAATCCACACACCCTAAATCGGGCCTTCAAGACGCAATTTGAGGAACGAGGATGGTATAACCACCGGGTGACTTGCGAATATCCCGCTCAGTATTATGTCTCTGGCTATCAAAGCGACGATTCCTTTGCCGGCGCTTTTCGGGAAATTGATTTTGTGAAGCAACGCATGGGCATCGAAGTACAGTTTTGCAAGTATGCCTGCATGATCTACGATATCTGCGCCAAGATGACTATTTTCCACAAATTAGGTGTCATTGATGCAGGAATTCAAATTGTGCCAGTCAAAGAATTGGTGAATGAAATGCCTGTTGGAATACCCTGTTTTGAACAATGTGTATGGGACTTAGAACAACGCGGCGTCTCGACGATAGATATTCCGCTCTTGGTTCTTGGCATCAGTCACGAATGAACAGATGAACTTACGCGCGCAACAACCGCTCCTCTTGCCACAAGATGCGCTGCTTGCCCGCTTTCCGCGCACGCGCTATCAGGGCAGCAAGGCTAAACTGGTGGACTGGATCTGGGAACAGATTCAGGGTAGGGACTTCATCACCTGCCTGGATGCCTTTGGCGGAACTGGCGCGGTGGCGTACCGACTCAAGCAGGCCGGTAAGTGCGTCACTTACAACGACATTTTGCGCTTCAACCATCAAATTGGAGTAGCGCTCATTGAAAATTCAAACACTTGCCTTGACGACGCGGATATGGATTGGATTTTGACCCGCCATCCGTCCATTGCCTACCCCACGTTTATTCAGGAAACCTTCCGGGACATCTATTTCACCGAGGAAGAGAACGCCTGGTTGGATCAGACGATCACCAATATCCACCAGATGACCGATTCCTATAAAGCGGCATTGGCGTTCTTTGCCCTGGCGCAAGCGGCGATCATCAAACGGCCCTACAATCTTTTTCATCGTAAGAACCTGTATGTGCGGCTGGCTGAGGTGGAGCGGTCTTTCGGCAACAAAACGTCCTGGGATCGCCCTTTTGAAGAATGGTTTTGCGAAATCGCAGAGGAAGCGAACCAGGCCATCTTTGACAATGAACAGCCCAATCGCGCCTTGAATCGGGATGCGCTGGAACTTCCCAATGACTACGATTTGGTCTACATAGACCCGCCCTACATTTCAGAACGAGGCGTGGGAGTAGACTATCGAGATTTTTACCATTTTTTGGAGGGGCTGACATTTTACGAAACCTGGGAAACGCAAATAGATTGGCATTCCAAACATCGGCGGCTCAAACGTGCTCCCAGTTTGTGGGCGGATAAAAACGGCATTACCACTGCTTTTGACCGACTTTTCCAGCATTATCGCCAGAGCATCCTCGTGGTATCCTATCGCAGCGATGGCGTCCCCACCGAAGCTGAATTGATCGCCCTACTGCAAAAGTATAAAAAGCAGGTGCAGGTGGAGCGATATGGGCAGTATCAGTATGCTTTGTCTAAAAATTCAAACTCTGAAGAACTACTCTTGATTGCTTGGTGAGAAATATGGTCAAAACATGGGACAAATCCACATTTGAAGAAGCTCTTTTCACAGAATTCGAAACGTTTAGGCAGATTTTATCTACAGATACAGGGGATTGGGTTATCAAAGGTTTTATAGATGTATATCGCAATATTTACGCTCTTTCACTAGACACTAAAGTGGCCTCAAAACTAATAGAATTGATGTTGTTTCCTATTATTTCGCAATTCGCGCAACGTCATGGCTATGAGTTACAATTAAGTGCATACCAAAATCATTATCCCGATATCAGTTTTATTGCTCCTAATGGTCTTAAAGTTGCCCTTGATCTGAAAAGTACTTATCGCCTTAATGAAACGCAAGTGAATGGATTTACACTTGGTGCATTCACTGGTTATTTTAGAGATCGCGGTTCGACCAAAAATGTTACTTTTGCTTACCAAGACTACGCTGCCCATTTTGTCTTAGGTGTAATGTACACACGCACCGATGAAAGTATTGATGAGCGGCGCGTTTATACCTTAGATGATCTACTAGAAATTGCTTCAGTAATCAGGGATTTCCAGTTTGTTCTGCATGAGAAATGGCAAATTGCTAGTGATCACCCAGGTAGTGGAAATACTAAAAACATTGGTTCAGTCAAAGATATCTCTGCATTATTAAAAGGGAATGGTACTTTTGCCCCATATGGTGAGAAAGTTTTCGATGACTATTGGCAAAACTACCTAACCAATGATATGGCGCTGGCGATTGACTCACCTGTGCCATACCGAAATTTGGGCGAATATTGGAAATGGCGTAATCGTGCGCCATTAAAACCAGGGGTATGATTTTTCGCACTTATCCGACCTGGCTTTACCGTCTCCTCCTTCTCGCCCTCCTCCTGCTCGGCGCGGGACTGCGCCTGTGGGATGCCGGGCGCACGCCGCCCGGTCTCTATCACGACGAGGCGCAGAACGGGCTGGATGCGCTGCACGTCCTGGAGACCGGGGAGACGCCGCTGTACTTCCCCGCCAACAATGGCCGCGAGCCGCTCTTCATCTATCTGGTGACGGCGAGCGTCGCGCTGCTGGGACGCAGTCCGCTGGCGGTGCGGCTGCCCGCGTTCTTCGTCGGATTCCTCACGCTGGCCGCTACCTACGACCTGGCGCGCGTCCTGTGGGGCCGCCGCGCCGGGACGTACGCGCTGGCGGTGTTGAGCGTCACCTTCTGGCACGTCCACCTGAGCCGCGTCGGATTTCGAGCGGTGCTGCTGCCGCTGCTGACGGCGCTGTTTTTGGGGCAGGTGGTGCGGGGACTTCGCAAATCGCAAATCGCAAATCACAAATCGCAAATCGGGAGATGGCGATGTTGGCTGGCGGCGGGAGCGATGTATGGGCTGAGTTGGTACACGTACATGGCGGCGCGCTTCACACCCATCGCGTTGGCGGTGATGCTGCTTTACGGGTTGCTCTTTCACCGCGACGCCGTCCGCAGGGCGTGGCGCGGCGGGCTGCTGTTTTGCGTGGCGGCCTTGCTCGTCCTCGCGCCGCTCGGCGTCTACACCTTGTGCCACCCCGACGTGGTGTTGGCGCGCACGGGGCAGGTGACGATCCTCAGCCCGGAAATCAACGGCGGCGACTTCTGGGGAACGCTGCTCAAGCACACGGCGCGCACAGCGGGGATGTTCTTCGTGCGCGGCGACCGCATCTGGCGGCACAACCTCGCGTGGCGGCCCGTGTGGGATCCGGCGCTAGGACTGGCGTTCCTCGTCGGCGTCATCGTGGCGCTGGCGCGCTTCCGCCGCGATCCCGGCGCGGCCCTCGCCTTGCTGTGGACGGCGACGATGGCGCTGCCCACCCTCCTGGCGGAAGACGCCCCTCACTTCCTGCGCGGCGTCGGCGTCCTCCCTACCGCCGCGCTGTTGCCGGCCCTCGGCCTCGAATGGCTTACGAATTGCGAATTACGAATTGCGAATTGCGAGTCACGAATTACGAATTGCGAATCACGAATTACGTTTCACGTTTCACGCTTCACGCCAGTTGTTCTACTCAGTCTAGGTGCGTTTTCTACCACTTACGACTACTTTGTTCGCTTTGCCCATGCGCCGGTGGCTTATCACTGGTTCGAGGGGGGACCGGTGACGATGGCGGGGGAAGTTAACGCGCTGTTGGGGCAGGGATGGGATGGCGAGAAAATGCTCCACGGCCCGGCGACCGGGCAGCGCGTCTACATCGAACAGCAGTTGTGGGATTCCTGGACGGCTGTGCCATTCCTGACGCCGCAAGCCTCCGTCCGCTTCCTCTCCGTCGCTGCTGCGCCCGATCCGTCGCCTGGGCTGACCTTCGTGGTGTGGCCCTATCGCAATTGGGAACTGAACGTATTCTCGCACATCCCGCATCCGGCGTATCTGCGCGTCGAAGAAGGCCCGCAGGCGCAGGGCGATAAGGACGAGCAGCCGTTCACCATCGCGATGTTCATCCACGCCGACCCGCGCCCGCCTGTGCCGGAGCCGGCAGCGCGCTTCGAGCAGGGCGTCATCTTGCGTGCGGCCCTCGTCCACCCCGACCCTTCCGGCGCGACGGTGCGCCTCTGGTGGGAGACGGACGCGCCGCTGCCCGCCGATTACACGGTCTTCGTCCACTACCTGCGCGACGGCGCCGTCATCGCGCAGCACGACTACCAGCCGGGACGCGGGCACTTGCGCACCACCGGCTGGGCTGTCGGCGACCTCATCCTGGACGAGCACCCGTTGCCCGGCATCGTCCCCGATCCCGCCCGCGACGCGCTGCACATCGGCCTCTACCGCGCCGACACGATGACCGGCCTGCGCCGCCTCGACGCCGAAGGAGACTGGGCGGAAGTGGGCGTGGTGGTGACGCCATGAGGCAAGAGGCAAGAGGCAAGAAGCAAGAAGCAAGAAGCAAGTATCTTGCATCCTGCATTCTACATCTTGCATCCTGCATCCTGCTTTCTTTATTGGCTGCCGCGCTGCTTTGGGGCCCGGGGATGGTCAACACGCGCGGGGGCGGTGACAGTCCGTTTTTGTTGCAGCGGACGTTGGATATGGCGGACTCGCTGCGGCACGGCGTCTTTCCGCCGCGCTGGATGGCGCACGCGGCCTACGATTTGGGCTATCCGATGTTCAACCATTACGCCGCGCTGCCGTATTACCTCAGCGGCGGGCTGACGGCGCTGGGACTCAGTCCGCTCGTCGCCATCCAGGCCACGCAGACGTTGGGCTTCGTCCTCGCAGCGCTGACGATGGCGCTGTGGGCCGGGCGCGTTTACAAAAGCCGCATAGCCGTGCTGCCGGCGGTCGCCGCCTACACCTTCGCGCCATTCCACCTCGTCAACGTCTACGTGCGCGGCGACTCGCTCTCCGAATTCTACGCCTTCATCTGGTATCCCCTCATTTTGTGGGCGCTGGATCGGCTGGCGGAACGTCCTGCACTTAACCGTATCATCGCCGCAGCTCTCCCCTACGCCGCCCTCATCCTCACCCACAATGTCTCCGCCCTCATCTTCTCGCCGTTTGCCCTGCTGTATGGGGTGGTGCGAGTTGCGAGTCAGCGGATCAGCGGATCGGCGGATCGGCGGATCAGCGAAAAAGCGAACGAGCGATCAGCGCAAGTCACCCCCACCCACCCACACA
>DAOUGD010000163.1:0-3208 GCA_034429475.1 Anaerolineae bacterium | reverse complement strand
TGACTACCTGGAATCCGACGATCTGGACACCGACGGCGACGGCGTGGTGAACGAACTGGATCCCGACGACGACGGCGACGGCATCCCCACCAGCGCGGAGTGCCCCGATGGCCCGATCTGTCCCGATAGTGACGGCGACGGCATCCCGGACTACCTCGACACCGACAGCGATAACGACGGTGAATCGGACGGCGTCGAGTGCCCCAACCCTGCCGCCTGCGCTGACGCAGACGGCGACGGCATCCCTGACTACCTGGAATCCGACGATCTGGACACCGACGGCGACGGCGTGGTGAACGAACTGGATCCCGACGACGACGGCGACGGCATCCCCACCGACCAGGAATGTCCCGATGGCCCGATCTGCCCTGACACCGACGGCGACGGCGTTCCCGATTATCTGGACAACGACAGCGACAACGACGGCCTCAGCGACCCGGCGGAAGCCGGCTGTGTGGACAATGACGGGGACGGGCAGGCCGACGTCTGCGCCGAACCGGTCCCGGACACGGACGGTGATGGCATCCCCGATTACCTGGAACCGAACAACCAGGACACGGACGGCGACGGCCATTACAACTACAACGATCCCGATGACGACGGCGACGGCGTCCCAACCGCGACAGAATGTCCCGGCGGCCCCACCTGCGGCGATACTGACAGCGACGGCACACCTGACTACCTGGACACCGACGACGACGGCGACGGCATCCTGACGGGCGCCGAGTATTATGGCGGCGCCGGCGATGCAATCTTTTGCACGAATGACGTCCTGGATAGTGACGGCGACGGCACGCCCAACTGTCGAGACAATGACGTGGACGGCGATGGCATCCCCAACTACCTTGACCTGAACAGCGACGACGACTCCTTCGCCGACGAGCAAGAATGTCCAGCGGGCAGCTCCTGCCCCGACGAAGATGGCGACAACGTTCCTGACTGGCTGGATCCCAAATACATCCTCTACATGCCGTTGGTGAGGCGCCAGTCTTGAACTGACAAAATGCAGCCGGGCAAAACAAAAGAGGGCAAACTTGGAGTTTGCCCTCTTTTTGTTATAATGCCGAAGGTGGGAGTCGAACCCACATGAGCTAAGCCCGAACGATTTTGAGTCGTTTGCGTCTGCCTGTTCCGCCACTTCGGCTTGCTCATAAGTATAGCCAAATTCTCAAAACCGTCAAGGAGCACCACAGCCCCTATAACGAAAATTCACGGCCTGAAGGCCGGAGGTCAAAGATGTGTTTTCGTGGGCGGCACCGCCCGCGAAAACACGCTCTCTTAATCCGCCGCTTTAGCGGCTAATCTTCAAGGAGCATCTTCCCCGCAGGGGAAAGTATGACTTCAACAACTATAGCTTGGGACGAAACAGCACTGGTCAACGCCGCGCAACGTGGCAATCTGGAAGCGTTCAATGCCCTGGTCTTGCATTATCAGACCCAGGCGTACAACCTCGCTTACCACCTGTTGCACGACGCGGCCGCCGCCGACGACGCCAGCCAGGAAGCCTTCATCTCGGCTTACCGCGCGCTGGACAAATTCCGGGGCGGCTCGTTCCGCGCCTGGCTGTTGCGCATTGTCTCCAACGCCTGTTACGACGAGATGCGCCGCCAGCGCCGGCGCCCCGCCATCTCGTGGGACGATTTCGGCGAACTGGACGAAGAGGCCAACCCGCACCTGGCCTCTCACGACGAGTCGCCAGAACAAGTGGCGCAGCAGAACGAATTGCGCGGCCTGCTGGAGCGCATGATTGCCCGCCTGCCGGAAGATCAACGGCTGGTGTTAGTGTTGGTCGATCAAATGGGACTTTCCTACGAAGAAGTAGCCGAAACCATGAAGGTGCGCCTGGGTACTATCAAATCCCGCCTGGCCCGCGCCCGCCAGCGGATGCAAACCTGGCTCCAGGAGGAGCGGGAACTTTTACCGGCTCGCTATCGTTTAGAAAACAGTGAATAATGTGGAGGACGAGGGCATGATCCGGAAGACTTGGAGCGAAGGGGATGTTTCCGCCTACCTGGATGGGCGACTTGGGAGCGAGGCGCGCGTGGCTTTTGAAGCTGACCTGGCGCACGATCCCACGTTGCGCCAACAGGTCGCCGCGCTACGGACTACCGTGGAGCTGATCCGGGCCGTACCGCTGCGGGAACCGCCGCGCAACTACTTGCTGACGCCCTCGATGGTCGCTGCGCCGGCGCGGCGCGCCTCGCACCACCCCCGCCCGCTGCTCTGGATGCGGCTGGCGACCTCGTTGACGGCAGTCGCCTTCGCCATCTCCCTGACCCTGAACGTGCTGCGCGGCATGACGCCGGCTATGGCGCCGCACCCCATGTACGAAAGCGCGCCAGTGTCCGCGCCGGCCGCCAAAGAAGCGCCGTCAACCGCAGAAGTGCTGTTATTGGAGGCGCCAGCTCCGAACGAGATGGTAGTAGAGGTGGCGACCACCGCTGTGGTAGAGGAGAATCCCCAGGAACGGGCCATCCTCGCGCCAGAGACAGCGCCGCCCGGCATGGGTGAAGGAACGGCGGTTGGAATGGGCGCCCCTGCGGGAGCCGAACAGGATGCCCTACCCACCGCAGTCGAGCAGCCCACCCCCATGGCGAAAGCCGCCGAAGAGTCCATGCCCGCCGCCACCCCCGCGCCCGAAACGCAGATATTAGCGTTGGCATCCACCCCAGCGGAAGCCGACGCCTCCTCAGCATTGACTATGACCCAATCTATGGCGGCGGAAGACGTAACCTTCGACACAGAAGCGGAAACCATAGCGGCATCCACCGATGGAGAAATTTACCCCCGCATACCCGAACCGTTCCCGCCGCCGTGGGTCACTGCACTATTGGGCGTGGCGACCCTGGTTTTGGCGGGCACGACACTGTGGTTGTGGCGCCGGGAATGAACCAGCCATCCCCAAAACCGGGATTTCGACCAAATCCCGGTTTTTTGTGGTAAGATAGATACCAATTTACAGAGGGATGGTTGTCAGAAACCTTATGAAAAACAAAGCCCTTTTAGGGATTGCGGCGCTGTTGACGCTGTTATTCTTAACCAACTGCACGCCGCAAGCGCGTGACCAGTGGGTGACGCGCTTCGAATCGGTGGTCGAGGCCGCCTCGGGCATCACACCCACCCCGACGACCACGCACACACCCACACCGACACTCACCCTCACCGCCACTTCAACGCAAACGCCCACGCCGACCGCCACGCCCACCCC
>DAOUGD010000162.1:0-56646 GCA_034429475.1 Anaerolineae bacterium | reverse complement strand
CCTCCTCCCCTCACCCCCTCACCCCCTCCCTTTCCGTGGCGGGGTATGTCATCGCCGCGCTGGCGCTGTTGCCGACGCTGTGGCCGTTTGACGCCGATCTGTGCGTCTACGTACTCGGCAACTGGGTGGGGCTGGCGGCCTGGGGCGCGCGGCTGGCGCATCAAGGACGGCTCGGCTTCGTGGTGCGCTGGCCGGAGAAGGGGCTGGGGCATCGGTTGGCCTTCATCGCGCCGGAGTCCCTGTTCCACTGGATGACGGCGATTGCACTGCCGTTCTGGGTATGGGCGCTCTCCGAACAACGCCGCCCCGCCGGGCTAAGTCTGACGCTCGCGCTGGCCGCGCTGGCCTGGGGGAGCGTCGCCCTGAGTTACCGGCTGGAGCGCGTCCGCCCGGCGTATCGCCGCCCGTGGTACGTCATCGGTCTGCTGGTGAGTATCACCGCGCCGGTCGTTGCCCTTAATATTGATCCCTATGGCCTCGCCCCCGCCCTATGCCTGCTTTCCGCCGGAGCATTGTATTTTGCCGACGCCATCACGCGCCGCCAGTCTTTTGAATTAGCACCCGCCGCAGGAATTACCGCCGGAGGACTATGGTTTCTTCTTGACTGCTTCAAATTCACGTATGATGAGATAGGATTTGCGATAGCAGCCCTCATTGCCATATATTTCCTGGTCGGGTTAGAGGTAGAACGTCGCCGCTCACCAATCTTCACGCATGATTTCTTGATACCACTCTACTTTGTGTCCTACGCCTTGACATTACTCGTACTTTTGCTGGTGTACCTGCCTCCCTTGGAAGCCGGCTTTTCCTATGTTGACTGGACGGTCGCCCAGCAGCAATGGGGCGGCGCGACGCAACTCTTGCTCGGCGTGGTCTACGGGCTGTACGCCTGGGGAACGTATCAAGAGGGTTGGGGGCACGCGGCGGCCTGGCTCGGCGTGGCGGGGGCGGGTTTCCTGGTGATTGCGTACAGCCAGGGGCGCGGCTCCTCGGCGGCGAAGGCCGCGCTGATTGCCATCGCCCTCGTGCTGGCGGAGCGCGCTCTGCACGCGCTGACCACGACGCGCCGGTTCTCGCGCCGGGCGCGCGCCGCGCTCCGGCTGGCGTGGCCGCTCTATCGCCGCCCGCTGCTCACTGCCGGCTGGACGGTCTCCGTGGCGACCATCGGCCTGGCGCTGATCCGCAATCTGTGGCTGCTGGGCGGCGGGACAACGCAAAAAGTATGGGCCATTGCCGGGCTGCTGCTGATCACCGGCCTGTACGCCCTGTCGGCGCGGCTGTTCCGGCGGGCGCGCTTCGTGACGTTCGCGGCGATTCTCGTCTTCGCGCCGTGGACGATCCTCACCGACCTGGGATGGTTCACCCCCTACCGCCTGACGACGCCGGGCTTCGCCGCGAGTTGGGTCGCGCTGGCGTGGGTTTTATTTCTGCTGAACCGGCTCGCGCGGCGGTTCGCGCCGGACGCCTACGCGCTGCCGCTCCGCGTCGTCGCCCACGTTCTGCTGCCGCTCGCGCTGCTCTGGGGCATCGCGGACGCCGAGACAAGCCGCGTCACGATGGGGATGGCCGTCGCCTACTACGCCCTGGCCGCGTGGCTGGAGTATTGGGACGCGCGCCGCGCCAACCGCGCCCCCACCCTGCGCCTCACCCGCTTCCTCTACCCCGCGCTGGGCCTGATTCCCGTCTGGTGCGTCCACCTGCTGGCGTGGCATCTGCCCAACGCAACGCACGAACTCTTCGGCCTGCTGCTCATCCCGTTTGGCTCGCTGGGGTTGGCGGCGGGGCATTGGCTGCGGAAGGTGTATTGTTCTAGCGGATCGGCGGATCAGCGGATCAGCGAGAAAGCGAGTGAGCGAGAAAGCGAGTCGGCGGATCAGCGGATCAGCGCCTCCCACACCCCACACCCCACACCCCACACCCCACAACCCACAACCCATAACCCAGCACTCAGCACTCAGCACTCAGCACTATTCGGCCTGCCCGCTTACCTCACCGGCTACCTCGCCGTCATCGTCGGGACGCTGTTGACGGCGCACATTGCCGGGCTGCTGGCGGGGATGCTGTTGTACGACGCGCTGCTCCTGCTGCTCTCGGCTTACGTCTTCCGCGACGCGGTGTGGGATTATCCGGCGGCGGGGCTGGCCGCGCTGTCGCTCCTCATCGCGTTGAACGAGGCCGGCGTGCCGGGCAATCGCCACGGCTGGTGGCTCATCGGGCTGGCCGTGCTCTACTTTGCGTTGGCGTGGCTGCTGCGGCGCGTCAAGCTGGACGCTTACGCCGCCGCGCCGCTGGCGGTGGGTTTCGTCGTGCTGGCCCTGGGCTTGCCGCCTTCCAGCGAGGATCAGATCGGCGCGCTGTGGGGCTACGGGAGCGCGGCGCTGCTGTACGGCGTGACCGCGTTCTGGCTCAAGCAGCCGCTGTTGCTGATGGCGGCGAGCGGGTTGGCGATCGTCCCGTATGTCGTGAGCTTGCAGCGATCCATCATCCTGCCGGAATACTACGGCCTGATGCTGCTCCCCGGCGCGGTGGTCGCGCTGGCGCTGGGGCGCGGGCTGGATGCGTGGCGCGGCGCGTGGCGCGACTTCCCCTGGACGCAGCCCGCACGCTGGCCGGCCGCCTTCGTGGATCGCGTGCTCGGTTGGTGGGCGCTGCCGCTCTACACGCTCGGATTCGGATTGGGGCTGGCCGCGCCGTTCGTCACCGCCGGCCACATTGACCTGGCCGCGCTCAACTGCCTGCTGCTGATCCCCTTGTGCGCCTGGGCCATTTTCTATTTCCGCCGCCGGGGATGGCTCTTCACGCTGGCGGTCGCGGGGCATGGCGCGGCGCTCCTTTATCTTAAACACCTGGGCTGGTGGGATTATCCCGCCTGGCTGTGGGCACAACTACTGCCGCTCACCCTCCTCACCACCGGCGCGGCGCTGTGGATTGAACGGCAGCGTCAAGAAGGCCCGCCGCTCAACGGATTGAACGGATTAAACGGAGGGGAACGGGGTAAATTCTTTGCGTCTTTGCGCCTTTGCGTGAAACACTTACTCGTTGGATGGTCGCGCCCGTTATATCTCGTCGCGTTCTGCGATATGCTGCTGGGGCAGGTTGCGGCGCTGGACGGCATCAGGACAGACGTGGGCGCGCTGCTCAGTCTGACGCACGCGCTGGTGCTCGGCGGGCTGGCGACGGTGTGGCGTGCGCCGCTGCTGCCCTACCTGAGCGCGCTGCTGGGCGCGCTCGCGTTGGAACGCTGGTGGGGCGCGCTGGCGACGCCGTGGCTGCATCGCCCGGTGTGGCTCGCGGTGCTGGCGTTTGCCTACGGCACGGTCGGCTTCGGGCTGACGTTGTGGCGCGACCTCAAGCAGCAAACGTTGCCCGCGCGGCTGGCGATCTGGCGGCGTCCGCTGCAAAACACGGCGCTGGCGCTCTCCCTCATCGTTCTGCTGATGGCCTTCTGGCCGGGTCTACAAGTCGTCGGGTGGACGCTGATGGCGACCTTCGGCTTCTCCTTCCGCGACGTGGTAGAGCTGGATGTGGTGCAGACGGTGGTGGGCATCCTTTCGTGGCTGGGCCTGCTCTACGTGGCAGCGACGACGGCGTATCGTCGCCCGCGCCTGGGGTACGCGGCGGTGGGGATGCTGCTGGCCGGCTGGCTGCTGTATGCGTTCTTCATCCGCGAGTGGACGGAGCTGGTGCGCGTGCAATGGTACGCCATCCCGGCGGGCGTGTACCTGCTCGGTGTCGGGTATATGGAATGGCGGCGCGGCAACCGCGCGCTGGCGCGCTGGATTGACTACGGCGCGCTGTTCCTGTTGATCGCGTCGTTGTTCTGGCAGACGTTGCGCTTCGGCTGGCTGTACGCCCTGATGTTGGGCGCGGAAGGCTTCCTGCTGATGGGGTTCGGCAGCGCGCGCCGCGTCCGCCGCCTCTTCTACGCCGGGATGCTCGGCGTGATGTTGGCGACGCTCGGCCAATTCATCAACGCGCTGCAAGACGTCAACCAGTGGATCGTGTTCGGGCTGATCGGGATACTGAGTATTGGCTTATATGCGTTGGCGGAGCTTAAACTAGGCCAAATCAAGACAGCGCTGCGGGAAGTGCAGGAAGATTGGGAATAGGTTTCCTCATAACAAGAAAGAAGATCAGGACGCAGATTTTCGCAGATGCACGCAGATTATTTTTTTAAAATCTGCGTTCATCCGCGTTCATCTGCGTCCCAAATCTCTTTACAGCTTGTACGGGAACAGGTCTAACGATTTTGGATTGGGTGATTTATGGAAACATCGCCGTTACCGGTTTGGTTTAAACGCACGCTGGTTGGGTTGGGGGCCGCGCTCATGGTGCCGGGGTTGTTATTTACATTGATGTATTGCGTGATAACACTGGTATCGCTATTTGATGACTATGCCGATGACGCTGTGGCGGGGGGAGTATCGGGCCTAGCCTTGACCGCACTGACCTTGGGCGCCGGCGGTGTCACATTCTGGCACGGGCTGCGCTCGCTGAAGCACAAGCCGTCCAAGTCCCTTCGCCTGCCGCCGATCTGGACGTTGGTGGGCGTGTTTGGGGTGTGCGCGGCGCTGGCGGGCGCGGTGTTCACATACGACATTGCCGCCGGGCTGCTGTTTCCACCGCTGTTCCTGCTCGCCGCCGCGCTGCCGCCGCTGTGGGCGGTCGCGTGGTTCTTCGGACGAGATCTGCAAGCATCCGGCCTGACATGGCGGCGCGGTCTGACGGCTATGGCGGGCGGCGCGACGCTCTGCGTCTTCGTCGCCATCCTGCTGGAAATTCTCTTGCCCGGCATCGTGCTGGCGCTGGTGTTGGATTTTGCGCAAAGCGCGGCGCGGCATGTCGAAGACCTGATGACCGCCCTGGCGGGTCAGAATATCGCCGAGGCATTGACCAACCCCACGTTCCTCTACGCCCTTGCGCAGCTCGCCCTCATTGCGCCGCTGGCCGAGGAGATCGCCAAGCCGCTGGTCACGCTGCCCCTGCTCAAACGGCTGACGCGGCGGGAGGCGTTCTGGGTCGGCGCGCTGGCGGGCGTGGGGTTTGCCGCGCTGGAAAATGTGCTCTACGCCGGATTCGGCCTGCCGATCTGGGCGGGCATCCTGGTCGTGCGCGCGCTCGGCGGGGCGATTCATCCCCTGGGCGCGGGGCTGATGGCGCTCGGTTGGCGCGATTGGCTGTGCGGCGAGCCGGGTGCGGGGCGCGTGTGGGCCAAACGGTTCGGGCTGGCGGCGGGGATGCACGCGCTGTGGAACGGGGGATCGCTCATCGTACTGACGCTCGGCGGGGCCAAGGCGTTCGGCGCGCTGCCGCCGGACGTAGAGGTGCTGGGATTCGCAGCGGGCGGGACGGTGTTGGCGCTGCTCGTCACCCTGGGGCTGGCCGCCCTGTGGCTGGGCCGGGCGACGGTCAACGCGCTGGGGCAGCCGGTGGAGGAGGCCGTCGGGACGGCGGCAATCCCCGCGCTGTCGGATCGCGCCGTGGCGATTTGGGCGCTCGCCTGCCTCGTCGCCATCGTCCCGGCGGGCGTGGCGGGGTTGAAGTTGCTGTTCTGGTAATCATGCCCATCCTAGATCATTTCGGCCTGCTCGCCCCGCTGTACGAGACGTTTATTCACCCGCGCGATCCCGTGCAGTTGCGCGCGCTCCTGGCGCCGCCGATTGACGGCCCGTTGCTGGACGCGGGCGGCGGGACGGGGCGCGTCGCACAATTTCTGCGCGATGTGGCATCGGAGATCGTCGTCACCGACCTCTCGTTCAAGATGCTGCAACAAACAGCGGCCAAAGATAGCTTGCATTCGGCCTGCGCGCACGCCGAGGCGCTACCCTTCCCCGATGGCAGCTTTGCGCGAGTGATTATGGTGGATGCGCTGCATCACGTCTGCCACCAAGCCAAAACCGCCGCCGAACTCTGGCGGGTGCTACGCCCCGGCGGGCGGCTGATCATCGAGGAGCCGGACTTGCGCCTACGCGGCGTCAAGCTGCTGGCATTGGCCGAAAAGCTGGCCTTGATGCGCAGCCATTTTCTCTCCCCACCCCAGATCGCGGGCCTGTTCACTACGCCGGATGCGCGCGTCCACATCGAAGTCGCCGCGCCCAATGCCTGGGTGATCGTAGATAAACTGTCTCAACGGATTGAACGGATGGTTAAAGCTCCCGTAATCCGTAATTCGTAATCCGTAATCCGTAATCCGTAATCCGTAATCCGTAATTCGTAATCCGTAATTCGTAACCCGCTGATCCGCTGATCCGCCATTCGCCATTTGCCATTTGCCATTTTCCATTCGCCATTTGAAAATGAATCCCAAACGCTTTGACCGCATCGGCATGGTCGCCCGGTGGAAGCCCGTCCACCTGGGACACCTGGCCGTGCTCCACGCGCTGTGCGAGCAGGCCAACCACGCCCTCATCGGCATCGGCAGCGCGAACCGCTACAATGCCCGCAATCCCTTCACGCTGGAGGAGACCACCGACATGCTTCGCCTGGCTCTTGCCGGCTATGACAACTACACGCTCGTCCCCGTGCCTGACCTGGACGATGGCCCGCGCTGGCGGCTAATGCTCCTCGATCTGTTCGGCCCGCTGGACGCTTTCGTGACCGCCAATCCGTATGTGGCCCACCTCATGATGGCAGATTATCCCCTGCTCAAACCGGTTGCGTTGGTGACGGAAGCGCATAGAATGGCAGTAGATGGCGCGGCGGTGCGCCGGGAAATAGCGCGCAGCGGCGACTGGCAAGCTCTGGTCCCGCCGGAGATCGCCCGTTACATCGTGGAAAGACAGCTCGACGAGCGCTTCCGCCGCGAGTTTGGGCTGGAAACGTTGGCATTGGAAACCGTTATCGGTAGACAGTAGACGGTAGACGGTAGACAGGCTCGTTTACTGTCTACTGTCTACCGTCTACCATCAAAACAAGGAGGCTTTATGTATACCTGGGATGAAGACACCAGTTCGTGGTATGGCGATGCGAAATACGAGTACAGCTCGCGCGGCGCGGACAAACGGAAAGCGGCCGCCGAACGAGCCGAGGCGAGCGGGCCACGCACGTACAAACAGAAGGCAGAACCCAATGAGAAGATTATAGACCCCCACAAACACATCACCACCCAATCCACCAATCCCCTCATCATCGCCATTGACGTGACCGGCTCGATGGCAAACTGGCCCTTTGAAATCTTCGACCGCCTGCCCCTGCTCTACAACACCCTCTGCCAGTACCGCCAGGATTTAGAAGTCTGTTTCGCGGCCATTGGCGACGCCGGCTGCGACAAATGGCCGCTGCAAGTGACGCCCTTCGCCAGCGGCTTCGACCTGGAACAACTGCTCGGCTCGCTCTACGGCGAGGGCGGCGGCGGCGATGCGCCCGAAAGCTACGGCCTCTTCGCGCACTGGGTCAACACCCACGTCACCGCGCCGAACGCGGGCGACAAACCCTTCCTCATCGTGTTCGGCGACGCGCCGATGCACCCCACCGTCCCGCACACGCAAATCGCCCACTACCTCGGCGAGGACGGGAAAAAGGGCGTGGACGCGCTCCAGGCCTGGCAGCAGGTTTGCCAGAATTGGAACACCTGGTTTTTACGACGACCTACCGGCAAGCCGGGCGACGCGGTGGACAAACAGTGGGGGCAGGCCATCACCGAGCAAAAAATCTTCCACATCCAGGACGAACAGCGGGCCGTGGACTACGCCATGGGTCTCATCGCCCGCGCCTGGGGGCATTTTGGCGATTTCCAGGATAACATGCGCGCTCGCCAGAGCGAGGACAAAGTCCAGGCCGTGAGCACCCCCATCGTGATGAAATGCCCAAGCTGCGGCGCGCCCCTCCCGGTGGACGCGGCGGGGATGTTTACGTGTAAGTACTGCCGCACAACATTGAAGCTGTGAAAGTAATGGGAAATGAGTAATGAGTAATGGGAAATGAGTAATGAGTCTACGCACTCATTACTCTTTACTCATTACTCATTACCAGTAACGAGGGCTAAAAGCTGATGAAGATACAGGCTATCGTCACTGCGCCGCCTTACGCGCCATTTTTGGAGGAGGTGGCGCGGCATCCGCTGGTGTGTGGGCTGCGGCTCAACACGGTGATGCCGCTCAAGGAGGAGCCGAAGGAGGCGCTGGAGCGGCTCGGCGCGCTGGGGCAGCCGCTGTGGGTAGACCTCAAAGGACGGCAACTGCGTGTGGTCGGCGCGGCGATCCCGCCGTACACCGAGGTCCGCCTGAGCCACCCCATCCAGGTCAAGACGCCGGTGGACGCTTTTTTCTCCGACGGCATGGAGAGCGCGCGCGTCGCCGCCGTGGATGGCGACCGGCTCATCCTGGAAGACGGGCCGCGCCGCCTCATCGGGCCGGGGGAAAGCGTCAACATCGTCCACCCCACCCTGCGCATCGCGGGCACGCTCACCGAGACCGACCGCGCGTACCTGGCAGCGATGCGCGAGCTGGGCCTCACGCGCGTGATGCTCTCCTACGTCGAGTCGCCCGCCGACGTGGATGAAGTGCGCGCCCTGCTCCCCGGCGCCGAGATCGTCCTGAAGATCGAGTCGGAACGCGGCCTGACCTTCGCCCGGCGGCACAAAGCGGCGCACGGTCGCCTGATGGCCGCGCGCGGCGACCTCTACATCGAAGTCCTGCGCCCGCACCGCATCGTGAGCGCCCTGCGCGACATCATCGCCGCCGACCCGGACGCCATCGTCGCCAGCCGCCTCTGTGACTCGCTGGCCTACCAGCCTGTCCCCGAAAGCGCCGACATCGGCGACGTGGCCTTCCTGATCGGGTTAGGCTATCGCACTTTTATGTTTGGGGATAAGGTGTGCTTCCGGCGGGATAGCATTATCGAGGCGTTGAATCTGCTGGAGGCGGTGGCGGGGGAGTTTTAACGCTGCATAAGACGTCGAGGCTATGCAGTTTCACCAGATAGGGAATTACGGAAAAGTGCATTAAGATTCTATATGAAAAAGATTCCGTATAGATAAGTTAACCACTTTACACAGAAGCAATACTTAGGAGACCCAATATGTCAAGTGAAGTGCTCTCTACTCTAATATCATCAATAATCGGTGGGTTGTTGGTTGCTATACTTAACTATTTTTTTTCGAAACGACGATCTGATGCGGAGACCCAGAAACTTATAGCCGAAGCGGAACAAATGCGTGCAGAAACGGAAAAAGCGAAAATCGAGACAATAAAACTAACTCGAGAGGTTGAGAAATTAGGGCAGAAGGTAGATGAAGTCACTTTAGCTTCTCGTATGAGTTCTCAAGTCGTTTATGATTCGCGAACTGGCATTCAACCTTTCGATTTTAAGGGATATGGCAATGTTTTTAACGGAACAACTGGTCAGGGTAGACTACTTATCGAACCGCAATTTTTTTCAATTGAACGAACAAATGTGGGAGGGGGTTTTACTGTTGCCCTATATCGCTATTTTTATCACAAAAGAATAAATGAATTTTTACCCAAAAACGATTTGGTGATTGGAAAAAGAAAAATTCATTTATCTTTGGAAGCAAAAATCACAAAAGGTACTTGTTCAGTCCATGTATATTTTGCTCCAGCGAACGATTTTAGCATAGTACTGCACGGCATTCGAGTTGATGACTGGCAAGAGAACCAATGGCAAAAACTCAATCTACAGTATGAATTTGACCCCCTCGTCGATTGTAGCTTGGTGATATTCGCTTTTGACAATTCAGCCACTCATTCATTTATCTTACGTAATATCATTCTGACAGAATGGTCGATAGTTGGATAGTCTTTTCTCATCAAACCGCAGTTAACATTGAAACAGCAAGTTAGTGAATTCTGAAGTACATAGCACAGTCTAATAAATAAACGATTTAGAACTGGCACAATCAGAGACCCTTCACTCCATCCCGAAAAAGCATCGGGATTCCGTTCAGGGTGACGTATTCCGTCATTCTGAGAACTCATATCGCCCCCGGCGATATGCCAGAAGTCAGAAACTTGCTCAAGTTTCTGGGTAGCGTTTTTTTGCGAAGAGTCTCAGAAGACTCAGAGTAAGTGACAGGGACAATCGTGCCAAGTTTAACTCATTCTTCTATAAAGATCGTCGGAACATTGCCTCATCTAATTGAAACCCGCATACGGGCAGAAAGGAACGTTGCCACAATCGCTGTGTTGCTGAAATCAGACCATCAGGCAGCACTTTGTCAAAGTCTTAGGAATCACATGCAGAAAGAACTGAAGGGAAAAGATGCCCGACCCACTCCTCCAAAAAGTTGACTGTATCCGCCTCTACGTATCCGACCTCGAATCCGGCCTCGCGTTTTACCGCGACCGGCTAGGTCTTGCGTTGGTCTGGCGAACCGAACAAGCAGTTGGGCTGCGGCTGCCCGATGACGAGACGGAGATCGTGCTTCATACGGAGCGGCAAGCTCCAGAAATTGATTTCAAGGTGGAGCGCGCGGAGGAAGCGGCGACTCGAATCGAGCAGGCCGGCGGCAAAGTCGTCGTTCCGCCCTTTGACATCCAAATTGGGCGATGCGTGGTGGTTCATGATCCCTGGGGAAATAAGCTTGTGTTACTGGACTTCACCAAAGGGCTGTTGGAGACGGACGCTGAAGGCAACGTCATCGGTAACAAGCCTCTTTGAGTCAGAACGTAACTGAATCCATAAGGAGTAAGTGCAATGGAATTGACAATGAATGAAACCCAAGCTAAAGAGTTATTCAAACAGGCTATCCTTGAGTTGCTTAAGGACAAACGCAACTTGTTTTTTGAAGCCCTTTTGGAGGCATTGGAAGAAATTGGGCTGGCAAATGCCATTCGTGAGGGGCGACAAGATCAATTCGTTGATGAAGCTCAGGTCACTGCTATTTTAGAGGGACGCGCATGAAAATTGCTTTTGAAGCCAGCTTTGCACGGGATTTGAAACGTATTCGCGATAAGCCACTCTTGCAACGAGTACAACAAACTATTGAGGCGATCAAACTCGCGCCAGGTATCGGCAGCGTATCAGAACCGAAAAAGATGCAGGGGTATGATACCTTCTATCGCGTCCGTTTAGGCGATTATCGGATAGGAATAGAAGTTGTAGATGATCAGGTAATCTTCGTGCGCTTTTTGCATCGCAAAGACGTTTACAGATATTTTCCATGAGAAGCGCCGCGGGCTAACCTTTATCAGGTTATTTGCGTATGAAAATCGCCCTCGCTCAAATCAACCCTACCATCGCCGACCTCCCCGGCAACGTCGAGCGCTGCCTGAACGCCATCGAGACGGCGCGGCGCCTGGGGGCAGACCTCGTCGTGCTGCCGGAGATGGCGATCCCCGGCTACCCACCCCGCGACATCCTCTGTGATGCCAGCTTCACCGAAGCCGTCTTCGAGGCCACGCGCGACCTGGCCCGCCGCGCGGCAGACGGCCCGCCGGCCCTCGTCGGCACGGTGACGGCCAGCGGGCAGCATCCGCCGCACCATCCGGGATTGTATAACGCGGCGGTACTCCTGCGCGGCGGCGACGTACAACTGGTCGCCGCCAAACGACTGCTGCCGAGCTACGACGTCTACTTCGAGGCGCGGTGGTTCCTGCCGGGACCGCCCGCGTCGCCTGTGACCATCGCCGGGCGGCGCGTGGGCGTGCTCATTTGCGAAGACCTCTGGGACAACGGCTACGACGTCCACCCGCCCGCCGACCTGCTGGCCGCCGGGGCGGAACTGCTCATCGGCCTCTCAGCGTCGCCGTTCCGCCGGGGCGTGCTGGCGCAGCGGCTCGCCGTGATGCGCCGCCCGCGCGGCCCGCTGGTCTACGTCAACCTGGTGGGCGCGAACGATGAGCTGATCTTCGACGGCCGCAGCTTCGCCCTCAACGCAGACGGCGACATCTTGGCCCAGTTGCCCGGCTTCGAGGAGACTGTCCAGGTCGTGGATATGACACAAACCCATAACCCACAACCCGTAACCCACAACCTGCACCCTGAAGAAGAAGTTTTCCACGCCCTGGTGCTGGGCGTGCGCGACTTCGCGCAGAAAAACGGAATCGAGCGCGCCTGTCTGGGGCTGTCCGGCGGCGTGGATTCTGCCGTCGTCGCTGTGATCGCTGCCGAGGCGCTGGGGCCGGAGCGCGTCACGGCAGTCGCCATCCCCTCGCGCTACAGCGATCCGCGTTCCACCTCAAGCGCGCGGGCGTTGGCGGAAGCGCTCGGCATCGGCTTCGAGGTGGTGGAACTGGAGCCGCTCCACGCCGCCGCCGAAAGCGCGCTGGGCGACCTGTTGACGCACGGCACCGCCGCCGAAAACGTCCAGGCGCGGCTGCGGGCGCTGATCTTGATGGCGTTCGTCAACCGCGACGGCGGGATGCTGCTCAATACCAGCAACAAGACCGAGTTGACGGTGGGCTACAGCACGCTCTACGGCGACATGGCGGGCACGCTCTGTCCCATCGCCGACCTCACCAAACCGGAAATCTACGCGCTGGCGGAGTGGATACAGGCGACGCGCGGCGCCATCATCCCGCGCTTTATCATCGAGCGTCCCCCTTCCGCCGAACTCAAGCCGGATCAGGTAGACCCGTTCGACTATCCCAAAGTGTCCCCCATCCTGGAAACGCTCATCCAGGAAAACCGCAGCAACGCCGCCATCCGCCGTTCCGAGCACAAACGCTGGCACATGGGCGTCATCCTCAAAGTGAGCGAGAAGGCGTTCGGCACCGGGCGCATGATCCCCATCACCCGCAAGTAACGCCCTGTCACGTTTGGCGGGGGCGCGGCATATAGTCACAGGTAATCAGAAATCAGAAATGAGTAATGGGTAATGAGTAATGGGTTTCCAAATCCCAGCTACTCCCTACCCCCTACTCCTTACTCATTTCTCATTACCCATACTCATTCACAAGGAGACCTTTTATGCAAACATTAGACGCTATCGCCCAACGCCGTAGTATCCGCAAGTTTACGGATGCGCCGGTAGCGGATGAGACCATCCGCGAACTGTTGCACGCTGCCACACTCGCCCCATCGGGCAAGAACCGCCAGCCGTGGCGCTTTGTCGTCGTGCGCGGAGAGAAGCGCGCTGAGATGGTGCAGGTGATGCGCGCGGGGATGGAAGCCTCAAAGGCGCATGGGCGCGACCTGGGCAGCAGTCCGTGGTCGGTGCAGATTATGGAACACGCGCCCGCGACCATCTTCGTCTTCAACGACGCCCTGGAAAGCCTTGACCAGCCTTACAGCATCTACGACCTGATCGGCAATTCCGTGGACGTGCAATCCATCGGCGCGGCCATCCAAACGCTGCTCCTGGCCGCGACCGATAAGGGCCTGGGGACGCTTTGGATCTGCGACGTGTTCTACGCCTACGTGGAACTGTGTACCTGGCTCGGCGAACCGCACCAGTTGGTCGCCGCCGTCTCTGTCGGGTATCCCGCCGAGGAGCCGAAACCCCGCCCGCGCATGGCCGTGGACGAAGTGACGCGCTGGCTTTGAGATTGCGGGATTTGTTGATGTTAGATTTGGAGATTTGAGGGGACGGAATGGGCAAGATTGAGGCTTACCGCGAAAAATTAAGGACGCTGGAAGCGTGGGAGCCGTTTCTGCTGGCGGAATCCGGGCTGCCGGGGCCGCGCGGGAATATCGAACTGGCGCAGGCCGTCGCCGACGAAGGAAACGCGGCGTTGTTTGCACACTTCCTCACCTTCGACGCGCAGAAAGCGCCGGTGAACTCACCTTACGAGTTCCTGGCCTTCTGCGGAACCGTCGGGCTAGGGCGGTTGCTGGCAGAAGGCGACCGGAGCGTATTGCCGACGCTGCGCGGCTGCGCTTCCGATCCACGCTGGCGCACCCGCGAAGGGGTAGCGATGGCGTTGCAGCGCTGGGGGCGCGCGGCGATGGACGCGCTGCTCGCAGAAATGGCGCTGTGGGCCGTGGGGAATCCGTATGAGCAGCGCGCGGTGGTCGCGGGCCTCTGCGAGCCGGCCTTGCTGCACGATCCACGACAGACGGCGCGAGTTCTGCGCCTGCTTGACGGCATCACCGCTACTGTAGCGCAGGCCGCCGACCGGCGCAGCGACGCCTTCATCGCCCTGCGCAAGGGGCTGGCTTACGGTTGGAGCGTCGCCGTCTGCGCGCTGCCGGAAGTCGGCAAGCCGCTGATGGAGCGTTGGCTCGCCAGCGATGACAAGGACGTCCGCTGGATTATGCGCGAGAACCTGAAAAAGACCCGCCTGGAACGCATGGACGCGGACTGGGTGGCAAAGATGCAAAATCAAGGAGTGTGACCGAACCTGGGATGCAGCCCCGGCAATGAAAATTTTCACCGCAGAGCACGCAGAGATTCTCTTTTTTTCTTTGTGTTCTTTGTGTTCTCTGTGGCTATTGACAGAGGAGGGTAAAAATGACATCAAAAGACTTGACCCTTGCTTTCGAGAAAATCACCAGCGAGACGGACATCCCCGAACTCACCGCCGTGATGACGCGCGCGTTTGACGACGATGCGTGCAAGCACCAGGGACAGGAGCGCGGCGGGCCGGACGGCTACGACAACGGCGACTTCTTCCGCAAGTGGCTGTTCGGCTATGATGAGAGCGTCGGCTACAAAATCGTGGCGGAGGGCCAGATCATCGGCGCGTTCATCGTCTGGCCGATGCCCGACCGCAACAACTACCTGGGCACCATCTTCGTGGACCCGGCGCACCAGGATTGCGGCGTGGGCGTCCGCGCGTGGCAATTCATCGAGGCCGCGTATCCCGACACACTGAGTTGGATGCTGGAGACGCCGGCGTTCGCCAAGAAAAATCACTACTTTTACGAAAAGAAGTGCGGCTTCACGAAGGTGGAGGAACGGGACGACTCTTTCATCTATCGCAAGGTGATGGAATAGTAGACGGTAGACGGTAGACGGTAGACGGCCCCGTCTGCCGTCTACTGTCTACCGCCTGCTTTTCTCAACGGATTCAACGGAATTGAACGGACATTTTTCCGTTTAATCCGTTCAATCCGTTGAGGTTATTTTCAGGGGGCGAGAAAACGATGCAAGTCAACGAAACGATTTTACGGCAAGGGGCGGAGTTGTTCGGTGTGAACGTAGCTGCGCTGCGTTCGCTCGGTGGGATGGATGGCGCGGTGTATACCCACGAGCAGGGTGGCAAGGGTTACGTGATCAAGTTTGTGCCCACGTCGGAAGACAAGCTGCCGGTGGTTATCGAAAAGTGGAATTTCGTCAACTATTTGGCCGAGCATGGCGTGCGCGTCTCGCGGCCCACCCTTTCGGGCAACGGGAAATTGGTCGAGACGGTGCGCGACGACGGCCAGGTCTACGCCGTCTTCCAGTCTGAAAAGGCCGCCGGCAGACACCTGGATGGACGCCACGCGGAATTCAACGCCGACCTCTTCCGCGCGTGGGGGCGAACGATGGGCAAGATGCACGCGCTCACGCAGAGCTACACCGGCGGGGAACACATCTCAGATTGGCGCGGCGAGGTTCGCTTTATGACCGATTGGTGCCCCGACGAAGCCGTGCGTGAGAAATGGCGCGCGATGGAGGCGTATCTAACTGCCCTGCCGCAGCCCGCCGACGCTTACGGCCTCGTTCACAACGACCTGCACCCGCATAACTTCTTGGTGGACAAGGGACAGCTCACCGTTATTGACTTCGACGTGTGTAATCGCCACTGGTTTGCCGCCGATATGGGCATCGCGTTGTTTCACGCGGCCTGGATGGGCTATGGGGGCGACCAGGACCCGAACACTTTCTTGCCCGGTTTTTACAAACGCTTTATGGAAGGGTACACTCAGGAGAACACGCTCGACAGTTTTTGGGTAGCGCAGTTGTGGCATTTTCTGGACTACCGCCGCCTGCTGATGTTTTCGGTCTTCTCCAACGAATGGCGCGAGCCGCGCCAGACATGGCAGCAGCAAACGCTCGACCACTGGCGGTGTGGGATTCTGGCGGACACACCCGTCGTCGAGCCGTCGTTTGTAGACGGATAAAGCTACAACAACCTTCAAGGCATACCCAGACCCTAAAGGGCTTTTCGAGTCCTTTAGGGTTCGTAAAAGAATAACTTTCCGAGGCGAGGTATAATGCTCGCCAAACACGCGAGGGGGCCGAGCTATGACCCAAGAAATCCATGAATGTGAGTGTGCCATCTGCCGTGCCGGGAGTGATCCAGAAGTGACCCGCCGCCATCGTGTTATGAACCTGTTGCTCAGTCGTCTGAATGAACCGCAGCGGCGGTGGTATGTGGGGAGCTTATCCCAACAACCGGGACAGCCCACGGACGAAGAACTCAGCCAGATTACCGGTCTGGCTGAGCCAACGATCCGGCGGGGGCAGGCAGAACTGGCTGCCGAGTTGGCGGGCTTGCCGGAAGGTCGCCAACGCCAGGTGGGAGGCGGGCGGCCGCTGGCCGAAAAAAAGACCCAGAACTGGAGGCCACGCTTCTCCAGATAGTCGAACCCCACACGGCGGGGGATCCGATGAGCCGCCGCAAGTGGCTCAACTGTCGCTTACGCGATATTCAGGCCCAGTTAGAAGCCCAGGAGCATGCAGTCAGTCTGCCGGTGATCAGCCGCCTCTTGAAAGCGCATGACTATCGGTTGCGGGGTAATCGGAAAGAGCTGGAAGGGGCCCAATCCCCGGAGCGGGAGCAACAGTTTCAGCATCTCTACGCTGAACGCGCCGCGCATGCGAGCCGGGGCCAGCCGCGGATCAGTGTGGACACCAAGAAGAAGGAACTGGTCGGGGACTTCAAGAATGCCGGGCAGGTCTGGTGTCAGCAAGCGGAGGCGGTGAACGTGCATGATTTCCCGAGTGATGCGGTGGGCCGGGCGGTGCCGTATGGGATCTACGACCTGCAACCAACTGTGCCACGGTCTACGTGGGGCAATCGGCCGATACCCCCACGTTTGCGGTAGATAACTTGGTGCAGTGGTGTCAGACGGAGTTGCGGGAACGCTTCCCCGACGCCACGGAGTTGTTCATTGAGGCTGATGCCGGGGGCAGTAACGGCTATCGTTCCCATGTCTGGAAACGCGACCTGCAAACCAAGATTGCGGACGCCTTCCACTTAACGGTGACCGTCTGTCACTACCCGACCGGCACCTCCAAGTGGAATCCCATTGAGCATCGCGTGTTCAGTGAAATCAGCAAGACCTGGGCTGGCTGTCCCCTGCGCACCTTTGAACTGGTCCTGGAATATCTCCAGGCCACCCAGACTCAAACCGGGTTGCGCGTACAAGCCCACTTGGTCTCCCAGACTTATGAGACCGGTGTTAAAGTACCGGAGACGGAGATGGAAGCTCTGGCAATCCGCTACCACGAGGTATGCCCGCAGTGGAGTTACACCATCTCGCCACGTTCGCCCGCTCCCGCCGCTTAAGCAGTTCGGAAAGTTATATTTTTACAGACCCTTAGATGTCGTCTTGCAGGCTCTTGTCACGCAAGAGACCATCGAAAGTGTGTGTACGGACCTGGCGGACACCGTCTGCGGCGAAACGGTGCGCCAGTACTTGAATGAGCAATTGACCCTCGCCGACCTCTGGGACATTGAGCGGCGTGCTAATCAAGCCCTGGTGAGCAATTTGCCCCGGCGGCTGTGGCACCGGCGGCTGGAAATCGCCTTCGATTTTCACGATGAACCTTTCTATGGGCATTCCCCTGAGTTATTGGTCTATACGTGTCGGGGCCCAGCCCAACATGGGACGACCCATTTCTTCCGCATCGCTACCGCGTATGTGATTTGGCGCGGGGTACGCGTGACGGTCGCCATGCTGTTCGTGTTCCCCGAAGATGCGGGCGCGGAACTGGTGGCGGCGTTGTTATGCCGGCTGCACATTCTCGCCTTGCGGGGCAAACACTTGTACTTTGACAAAGGCTTCTGTGCGATTCCGGTGTTACGCTACATACAAGCCCATGGCTGGAGCGCCATTTTTGCGTGTCCCATCCGGAGCAAAACCGGCGGCACGCGTGCGTTGTGTACCGGGCGGAAGAGCTATCGCACGACGCATACCTTTGCCAGTCACGCTTATGGCGAGTTGACGGTCCCGGTGGTCATTACCCGAACCTACACCACCCACCAACGTAGTCGGCGGAGACGCCGCCGCGCCGTCTGGTGGGTCTTCGTCGTGCTGAATGCCCCGCACCTGCACGCCAAGCGGGTGCGCCAGCTCCACAAGCACCGGTTTGGCATCGAAACCAGCTATCGTTGTATGCGCCAAGTCCGGGCGCGCACCACTTCCCGCAACGCGGCCTTACGCTTCTGGTTACTCGGTTGGAGTGTGGTGCTAGTGGGTCGTTTGGCGCGGGGGTAGCCAAAAACGGAGATTGCAGTATACTTACCAGCGATCAAAGATAATGGAGGTGCAATCATGACCCGGCGGAAGAAAGACCCTTTACGCGAAGTGAGTACGGAAGAACGGGAGTGGCTCAGCCGTATCAGTCGGTCTGCCAGTGAACCGGCCAGCCATGTGGCGCGCGCCAAACAAATCCTGGCGGTCGCTGACGGCGCCTCGTATACGGAAGCGGCGCGCCTGGCGGGACGGAAATCGAACGATGCGGTGGCGCAGTTGGTGCAGCGGTTCAATGCCGAGGGGATCGCGGCGATTAGGCCGCGACATGGGGGCGGGTCGGCCCTCCAGTACGATGCGGTCGCGCAAGCGCGCATCCTGCAAGAGGTGCAGCGGCAGCCTGACCCGGAGCAGGATGGCACGGCGACCTGGTCATTGCGCACCTTGTGTCAAGCCCTGCGTCGGGCGAAGGACGGGCTACCGGCGGTGAGTGAAGACACAATTCGCACGACGTTGTTGGGGGCGGGGTATAGCTGGCAAGAAAACCGCAGTTGGTGTAAGACGGGGGAGGTGCAGCGCAAACGGAAAAGTGGCGTGGTGACCATCACCGCCCCGGACAGCACCCCCAAAAAAACTTGATTGAGCGCGCGTATCGGGTGGGGGAAACGTTAGGGTTGGCGGTCTGGACACAAGATGAAGCCGGGCCTTATCAGACGAAGCCGTATCCCGGGGCGAGTTGGCAACCGGTGGGCGAACCGGCGCGGTATCCCCACGAGTACATTCGCGCCGGCACGGCCAAAATGATGACGTTGTTTCACCCCAAGACCGGTGTCGTGCGGGTGAAAGGGGTCGAGAGTGTGACCAATGCGGTGTTGCATCCGTGGTTGCAACAGGAGTTGACCGCGATCTTGGCCGACTTGCCGGAGTCCCCCGCGCTGCCCCCGGAAGTCCTGCAGACACTCTGGACGGAGTGGCAAACTGGGTTAACTCACCCCGTGCCGTTGCCGGAGCCGCTGCCGCCGCTGCGGCTGCTGTTGATTTGGGATAACTTGCGGGGGCATTACACGCCAACCATGGTGGACTGGTTGGTGGCCCAGGGGATTTTGCCCCTGTACACGCCCCTGGGCGGGTCCTGGTTGAATATGGCGGAATCCATGCAGCGGATTTTGGTGCAGCGCGGGCTGGCAGGCCAACACCCCGAGTCCCCAGCGGAAATCATCACGTTACTGGAAGGGGTCGCCCGCGGGTGGAATCGGCAACCCACCCCGTTTGAGTGGGGCGGTAAGCGCGCGGCCCGCCGGCAACGCAGCCGCGCCCGCCGGCACGCGCTAGGCGGTTCGGGCGCTTGTGCCCGCAAACCCCTGCGCCGCCGCCCAACCCTGGTGGATAAATGGCGATCTGCGCGCCAAACGACCCACTAGTTAACCTTTGGGTAGAATTACGCTTACGTTTCACCCAAAGTAAACGCTCCTACGGACCCCGCCGCTTGCACACCCGCCGTTTGCGTTTACGCCGGATCCGTAACTTCATTCGCCGGGCCATTGAACGGCGTTACGGAACCATTGCCTTCATTGTGGCCCAAGTCGCGCCCATCGGTGTCTAATTTTGGATCTACTGAGGCTCGTTGCATTTGGCGCATAACCCTACAATCTACGGGGGAACCACAAATTTAAGGCCTAAAGGTGCGTTATCTCCCGCAACAACTCCGCTATCAGTCCCTCCAAGGACAACGCCTGCCCACAAGCAACGCACTGTGCCACCTGTTCCGCCGGAAGCGGCGCGGCCAGTGTTGTGAAAACGGCAGCCGCATGCGCGCGCGACTCGTTGAGCGTGGCGGGATGATCGCGCACACACGCCAGGATTTCCAGCGCGCGCGGCGTCTCCCCGCCCCGTCCCAGTAAGGCGGCCAGGCGCGCCAGAATTTCCAGAACGATGGGCACCTCGCCAACCTCATGGGCCAGGCGCAGTGCTTCCAGGAAGTGTTGCCGCGCGGCGTCGGTCTCCCCCAGATACGCGCAGGCTTCCCCCAGATTGTTGAGCGCATTCGCCAACCCCGACTTGATCCCGATGTCGCGGAACACCTCGATAGCCTTCTCCAACATCCGCCGCGCCTGCGCATAATCGCCAGACTCTGTGGCAAGGTGGCCCAGATTGTTGTAGGCAATCGCCACCCCCCACCAGTCGCCGATCTCCCGATACACCCCCAAAGCTTGTCGCACAAGTTGCACTGCGCCCTCAGTATCGTGCAAATGAAATGCCGTTACACCCAGGGTCGTCAGCGCATTGGCGATGCCCACCTTGTGATCGAGCTGCCGGCAAATCTCCAGCGAGTCCACCAATGCCTCCCGCGCCTGCGCATAAGCGCCCTGGGCCGTGTAGACAAGGCTCAGGCTATTCAATGAAGAGGCCACGCCACGACGGTCGCCGATTTCCCGGCGGATGGCGAGGCTCTCCTGCCCCCAGCGAAGGGCCTCCTCATAATTTCCTTCCCGCCGCCCCAGCAAGCACAGGTTGTTGAGCACGCTGGCGATCCCCCACGCAGACGCGCTTGCCGTGTAACAGGCCAAACTTTCCTGGAAATAGGTCCGCGCCCGCGCATACTCGCCCTGAATGTGGGCGACATACCCCAGGCCGTGCAGCGGCAGCGCCATTTTCTGCCGCGCTTCTTCCATCCCCAGCGCCCGGAAAATCGCCAGGCTGTGCTCGTACAACTGGCGCGCGCGGTCAGGTTGCCGCGTGAATTCACAACACTTCCCCTGGCGCGCCAGGAGTTGTCCTAGCAACAATGCGCGCGCGGGGTCTGCCGGCATCGGACCGCTGTGGGCTTCCAACGCAGAGACCGCCAATTTGAAGGTTTCCTCGCCTTCGTGATAGTAGTCGCGCGTGCTGTAATACAGATACAATCCTTCCACGGCGCGCGCCAGGACTTGCACGGCCTCTTCGTCGTCTGCCTGAGCCAGGCGCGCCAACGCCCAATTCCAGGCGCGCCGCACGTTATCGATCTCGGCGCGGATGGCGTTCAAGGCCTGGGACTGGCGCGCATCGCGCAGCGGCGCGACCTGCGCCTCAAGGAACGCGGCGTAATATCCGGCATGCGCGGCGGACATGATCATATAATCTTCTGGGGATTGCTGTAATTGGTTCTCCGCGTACTGGCGCAACACTTCGTGAATTTGATACCGTTCCGTTCCGTCGTGGCGTAAGAGAGATTTTTCTACCAGTGAGCGCAGCAAAGAGGGCGGCGCTCCCGTCAACGTCGTCGCGGCCGCCTCCGAGAATCCTCCCCGGAACAGAGATAGCCGCCGGAAAAGCTGCTGTTCTTCTGGCGCGAGCAACTGCCAGGAATGGTCAAACGTCGCGCGGAGGCTGCGATGGCGTGGCACGGCATTCCGCCAGCGCGTCGTTAGCGCGTCGAGGTTGTGCGCAATGTCGTCGGCGATGACCTCGCAAGAACGCACATCCACCCACGCCGCCGCCAACTCCACCGCCAGCGGCAGTCCCTCCACCAGTTGACAAATGCGCGCTATGGTCGCTTCGTGCATCTCCGGCGCGAAGTCCCGTCGCACCTGCCGCGCCCGTTGAATGAACAACGCCACCGCACTGTACTCATCCGGGACTGGATGATCGGCAATCGGCGATTCATAATTCATAATTCGTGATTCGTAATTCGTAATTCGTGTTTCTTGCCCTGGATACGTCAACCCCGCGACTTCGTAAACCCATTCTTGCCGGAGGTTGAGCCGCTCCCGCGATGTGACCAGCAGCGTGACGCCTGGCGCACGGGTCAGGATGTCATCCAGCAAGTCCACACTGCCCAGCAATTGCTCCATGTTATCCAGGAACAACAACATCTCTTTCTCGCGCAGGAAATCCAGCAGGTGCGCGCGGGGCGTCTGGCTGCCGCCGGGGACTTTAAGCGCATCCACCAACACGGACGGCAGCAAAGCCGCCGTCGTCACCGCCGTCAACGGCACGTTGACCACGCCATCCGCAAACAGTCCGACGTGCGCTGCCGCTACCTTGTGCGCGAGGCAGCTTTTGCCGATCCCGCCAGGGCCGACCAGTGTGACCAGCCGGCAATCGGGCGCCGCGAGCAGATCGTTCAACTCTGCCACTTCCGTCTCGCGTCCCACAAACCCCTGCGACGCCATCGAAATCCACTCCCCTTCTCTCCCACCCTCCAGGGACTTCTCCGCACGAATCGCGGCATACAAGGCCGTTGTCTCCGCCGTCGGCGCGACGCCCAACTCGTCGGCTAACACTTTGCGGCATTTCTCGTACTGCATAAGCGCCGCGCTGCGCTGTCCATCGCGCGCCAACAGCCGCATCAGGCGCCGATGCGCTTCCTCGCGCCAGGGTTCCAACGTCACCTGGCGGCGGATATAGGCCAGGGCTTGTGAAAGGTCGCCGCGTTGCTCAGCGTAGCGGCCCAAGATTGTCAGCGCCTCCACCACCTGTAGATGGAACTCTTCCCGCCGCAGCAGCGCCCACTCCTCAAACACGTCGCTGTCGCTCAAAAAGAACTGCGCGAGGAACTCGCCGCGATACAGGGACGTCAGGCTTTCCAGCCGGTGAAGACACGGAAGGCACGCGCCAAGCCGCCGGTGAGGGTGCCGCTTGCAGGCGACGCTCAACGCCGTGAACTGCGTCACGTCCAGACGCACATCCGACCGGGGATTGAACTGCACCGTGTCGCGGGTCACGAGCAAGAAGCCGGCCTCGTCATCGCGATCGCGCAACACCTCGCGCAGATGTGTGAGGGCCTGTCGCAGACTATGGCGGGCCTTGTCCTGCGGCTGATCGGGCCACAACAGCCCGGCCAGTGCGTCGCGGCGGTGCGGTTGTGAGGATTCAACGACCAGATAGGCCAACAGGGCGCGCACCTTGTCGGTGGCGAAGTCTGTGAGGGGATGAGCGTCCAGTGTTACCTGAAGCGGGCCTAGGAGTTCGATTTTCAAGCTTGGCATAGAAATATTATACTCTAACCTGGATTTTAAGAAGTTTTGCCATAGCTTTAACGGCCAAACTCGCCCCGAAAGCAGATAAAAGAAGTTTGAGGAATGTTCTTCAACTTGCTCGCAAACCATTCCCATGTTAGAATTAAGGCAACTTTCATAAGGAGGTGCATCGTGTCACAGCAAGAAGTCAATCCTAAAACCGCAGAGCCAGTGGTGGCCGCCCCCCCAGCCCCTGCCCCGCTTTCATCGGACGAATCAACCCAGCCGCGCCCCAGGCGGAACTTCTGGGAGGCATTTAAAAACTTCGCTATCATCTTCTCCTTTATCGTCAACTTCATTCTGGTGCTTGTGCTCTTATTGTCTCCGCTGCCGCTCTTCACGGTCAAGGCCAAAATTGCCGAACCACTGCTCGTGAAGCTAGATGGTGCCTTTGCCGCCTTGGGTGAAACCACCATTCAAACCACCGTCAACATCCAGGACACCATGCCGGTGGTGTTCGATCTGCCCCTGGCGCAAAACACCGATGTTGTCCTCACGGCACCGGTGCCGCTCCAGGCGCCCGCGACGTTTTTCCTGCCCGGCGGCGGCGGCGCCATCAACGGCACCGTGAGCCTCAATTTGCCCCAGGAGATGACATTGCCGGTCAATTTGAATATGATCGTGCCGGTTAGCACCACCATCCCGGTCGTGATGGAGGTCCCGGTGGAAATTCATCTGGCGGAAGCTGGCATGGGACCGGCCATTACCGGATTGCGTGAAGTCTTCAGCCCCATCACCAACTTCTTGCAGGACTTACCCAACTCCATCGCCGAGATTTTCCGCCCCAATCCTGAGACAGCACAACCCTAAATGCCCGACCGACCCGTCTGTAACTACGAAGGTTCGCGTTATCGCACAGAGTTTTGGACAAAGGAGCGGGCTTACGAGGATGCGGTTGAGCGCGTCGCATTGCGCGCGCTGCTCCCACCCTCCGGGGGAACGCTCATTGAGATCGGGGCCGGATTCGGGCGGCTGACCGATTTGTACGCGGGTCACGAGACCGTCGTGCTGATGGATTACGCGCGCACGCAGTTGGAGCAGGCCGTCGAGCGACTGGGAGCGGGCGGCGGCAACGGCCAGCCGCGGTATCTCTTCGTCCAGGCAGACTTCTACCGCTTTCCCTTCGTCAGCGGCCTGTTCGACACGACCGTGATGATCCGCGCCCTGCATCACGCAGCCGATGCGCCGGCAGTGCTGCGCGGCATCGCCGAGATACTGCGCCCACAGGGAACGCTGGTGTTGGAGTTTGCCAGCAAGCACAACCTCAAAGCCATCGCGCGCTACCTCCTGCGCCGCCAGCCATGGTCGCCTTTTGAGCTGCCCCCGGTGGAATTTGCCGCCCTCAACTTCGACTTCCATCCCCGCTGGATTGAGGAGCAGTTGGAACAAGTCGGACTGCGCCGCGAGCGCATCCGCACCGTCTCCCATTTCCGCATTGAAGTGTTAAAGCGGCACGTCCCGACAAAGCTGCTCGCGGCGATGGATGCGCTCCTTCAGCCCACGGGCGCCCTGTGGCAGCTCAGTCCCAGCGTTGTGGTGCGCGCGCGCGCCGGCGCCGGCAAAAGCGCCGCCGCGCCGGGGAGCTTCTTCCGCTGTCCGGTATGCGGCGCAGCCCTGGGCGCGCCGCCGGACACTGTCTTTTCCTGCGCCTGCGGGCGAACTTGGCGGCGCGAAGGCGCAATCTATAATTTCCGCGATCCCGCCTGACCGCCGAAAGGTACCGCCCATGCCCCAAAAAGCAGGGAAGCTTCCCTGCTTTTTTTGTGCGTGCAAGTCCTGGTATAATGGCCTGCAATGACAGCAAATTCAGAAACCCTGTATCCGGCTCCGGTCAAAGGTCTGCCGATTAATGGCTGGGGATGGCTGCCTCTGGTCGCCCTGACTGGGGGCGTTTGGGCTTACGCTCCCCCTGGAGAGACTCTGCCCTACACTGGTTGGCTTATGTCGCTGGTATTGATCCTGGGAAGTTGGTGGCCCTGGTGGGAAACGCTCGCCTACACAGATTGGGCCACGGCGCTAGGACAGTGGCGCACCTGGGAAGTGGGCGTAGCCACACCCTTTTTGCCGTACACCCAAGCGGGGACGCCTGGAGCAGCCCTGGCGCACACGATTGGCCAGGCGCACCATTGGTGGCGCGCTGCGGGCCGTGACGCCCTGCAAAGCCCTTTGCGTCGGGCCTGGTTAGCGCTGCTGATCGGCCTGTTGCTGGCAGCGCTCCGGGGGCGCACATCGCTTTTGTTGACACTATTGTTCATCACCTGGAGTGAATTGACCGTCCTGTGGAGTGGGGGCAAAGGGCAAGTGGGAAGCGGCTGGGCGGCGTTCACCCTGGTGGGAATGCCCTGGTTCTTGGGTGCCAGTTTGTGGTCCGGGAATATGCATTTGCCAGCCATCTCTGCCTTGATACTTACGCTGCTGATAGGTTGTCACGCGCACGCTTCTCTGTTGGCCGCGGTAGGGCCGCTGATCGGCGCGGGCTTCCTTGTCTGGCACAGCCATCCCCTGGCTGCCGGGTGGCTGTTACTGCTGGCGCTGCCGGGATTAAATCTGCTGCGGGAGCAGCCATCATCGGCAGAGTACCAACGGAGAATCCTTCCGTGGCTGTTGGCCATGGTTCTGGGTATGGCCGGGGTGTTGTAGCGATGGGCTGGGTACTGGGCACAATCGGACTCCTTGGCCTTCTCGGTGTGCTGTACTGGCAGCTCATTTTGGCAGAAGGCGCCTACCTGGGACGTCGCGTGGTGGCGCTACTTTACGACTGGTCCGCGCACGTCTATGACCGCATTAAGGCCTTCGATCCTGGTTATGAACAATGGTTTTTGGGACTGCCGCTCAGCCGCGCTTTGGCTCACACCCCGGATCCCCTGGTGTTGGATGTCGCCACTGGCACGGCGCGTCTGGCGCGAACGCTCTTTGAGCAACCCGGCTACCGTGGACGGCTCATTGGGCTGGATTATTCGCGCAAAATGCTCCAAGAAGCGCGCCGGCAAACCCAGCCCTGGGCTGCCCGCATCACCCTCTTGTGGCAAGATGCCAGCCAGTTGCCCTTCCCTGACGGCATCTTCGATGCGGTAACGTGTCTGGAGGCGTTGGAATTCATGCCAAATCCCGAACGGGTATTGCAAGAAATGGCGCGAGTCTTGCGTCCGGGGGGTGTCTTCCTGATCACCAATCGTATTGGAACTGACGCCCGCTGGATGCCGGGACGCACGCAGTCCGCCGAGATTTTTGAAAAACAACTGGCCCACCTTCCCCTGGAAATGCTCCGCACCCAAGCCTGGCAAGAAGATTACGACCTGGTCTGGGGCGTCAAGCCGGGCGTCAGTGCGCTGCCGGGGCGGCACCGGCGGGAGGATATCCTGCGTTGCCCTGTGTGCGGCAGTGGGTTGAAGCAGGAAGCTGCGGCCTATCACTGTCCGCAGCAACATACCATCCCGATTGCGGCGGATGGAATCATTGATATGGTTAAACTACAGTGAGCCAAACGTCTCATGGTGATTTCAATAGGTTGCTTGTCAGTTGTTATTTGTAAAGATAATTTAGTAGTCGTAATAGACGCGGGGATTGTGGGGAAAACCGCAGTGTTAGCCCAAATACAGGGTAAGAGACCGGCTTCCTCCCCTAAATACACGTAGCTCCTATCGTGAGGGTTGGGGAAAAGTGTGTGAATGTCGCGTATAGTAACGAATTTTACAAATGCCCGCGCGCGCTTTTTTTCGCCTTTCCCCTAGCCCCTTGAGGGGGGCCTGGTGAAAGTTATCCCCAAAAGCGGTCATTTATCCACCGAAATCGCCTAGTTTTCCACAGAGGGGAGATGAGCGACATCCTTTGGAGGTATGAGAGAGAGCATTGCCCCCCTAATTCTGGGGGACGATACACGAAGTCTCCCTTATGGTAGGGGGTACTTATTGTGGAAAACTTTATCCGCATGGTTGGTTATAGTGCAAATTGCTCCTCAAAGGGACTATGCTATAATGGAAATGTTATTGGGGTATTCCTAAATTTGTTTTATCGGGTTGATTTTGCATTTTGTTGTAAAAACATCGCATGGATGTGTTTACCTGCAATCAGATTCTGGCAAGAGTTTATATACCACAAAATAAATTCCTCAATATTATGATGAATACCTTTCCACAACGGGGTTTATCAGAGCCAAATATTCTTCATGGAAAGTGAAAGGGGACGAGATGCCTAACCAAGAAGTTGTTGATCTGCGAAACCGAATTCTTGGGGCTTTGATTCAAAATGCCCGCAACCAAGCACGCGTGACGGAACAGGAGTGTGCCGCTGCGCTGGGCATCTCGGAGAAAGAATTTGTGGCGTATGAGCGCGGGGTAACATCTATTTCATTGCCGGAATTGGAATTATTAGCACGTTTCATCGAGGTCCCGTTGAGCGCATTTCGGACGACGTCCTTGAGCGTTAGCCGGGACACGCGGCTTCCCAACGCTGAGATTTTTTTACCATTGCGTCATCGGATTGTGGGGGCGCGTTTGCGACAAGTGCGTCAGGAAGCGCGCCGCACACAACAAGATTTGGCCGATATTCTGGAATGTTCCGGCGACCAGATCGCCGATTATGAGTATGGTCGGCGTCCTGTGCCGTTTGCCGAACTGGAAATTGTTGGCCGGGCTTTGAATGTTTCTTTGGAAGTGTTTTTTGATAAAGAGAGCGAAGTGGGACAATGGCATAAATTGCAAGAGCAGTTTGAGCGTTTCAAAAAACTGTCGCCCGAAATGCGGGATTTTGTGCTGCGCCCTATCAATGAAAGCTATCTGGCATTGGCAATGAAATTGGCGGAAATGCCGGCAGGCGCCTTGCGGGCGATTGCCGAGGGGCTTCTCGAAATCACTTATTAAGTCCGGCGGTTTATCGAGAATTTTCCATCAACGGATGGAGGCAATGCTCCATCCGCCGGTTCAATTCGTTGATCTATTTTGAGGAGGTGTGATCATGGCGACGCCTACGGCGGAAGAATTACAGGCTGAAGGATTACGGTTGTTCCAGGAGGGACTTTATGACGAGGCTGCCCGGCGGTTCAGTGAGGCCCTGGAACACTTCTCTGAAGAGGGACGTGAGGTTGAGTCCGGCGAGATGTTGAACAACATCGGCGTCATCCGGCGCAAGCAGAGCCGTTGGGACGAGGCGCTGGAAGCCCTGGAGGAAGCGCAGCGCATCTTTGTGCGCCTGGGAGATATGTCCCGGCAGGCGCAGTCGCTCGGCAACATCGCGAGTGTCTACGCCTCTTTGAAGCAGCGCGACAAGGCGGTGGAATCCTGGCGGATGGCTGCGACGATTTTTGCCGAATTAGGGGATCGTCAGAAGCAAGGTGAGACATTGATGGCTATAGGGCTGTCTATGTTTAAATCAGGGCAGCGGCAGGAGGGTTTGGCAGCCTATCAGGCGGGGTTGAGTATGTTGGAAAAACCCACGGCAATGCAGAAATTTTCCCGCTTGATGATGGCATTGCAGACACGCCTGCTCGGCTGAGGATTGGAGCATTAAACGTAAAGAGGGGCGCGAGCGAGTCGCCCCTTCTCTATGTAACCCTGATGTTTCACGTGAAACAGATGAGAGGTTGGAGGCAATATGAAGGTATTCTTTAAACGAGATGTTCCTGGCGTGGGAAAGGCTCACGAGATCAAAGACGTTGCCGATGGCTATGCGCGCAATTACCTCATTCCGCGTGGTCTGGCGATTCCCGCTACCTCTGGGCAGGTGAAGGAGGCGCAGGACTACGCTAAAACGCAGCACGCGAAAGAAGATCGGGTACGCGAACACTCGCTGCAATTGGCTGAGCGATTGAAGGCCACCCCCCTGCATCTCAAGGCCAAGTCTGGCGAAAAGGGCCGACTGTACGGATCCATCACTTCCGCCGACGTGGCGGAGGCGATTGGTCAGGCGCTGGGCGCTGACTTTGACAAACGTGCTGTGATGTTGGAACGCCCTATTCGGGAATTGGGCGAGCACATAGTGGAATTGAAGCTGCGGGGGGGCGTCCGTGGGCAGGCCCGTGTCATTGTAGAAGCGGAGGCCTGATGAACGATGGGTTAGGCATTTGGCTGCGCCGCGCCCGCGAGAATCAACAACTCTCTTTGGCGGACGTTGAAAAGGCCCTGCGCATCCGGCGACGCTATTTGCAGGCGCTTGAAGTGGGCGACTATACGGCACTGCCTGGCGAAATCCAGGCGCGTGGTTTTTTGCGCAACTACGCCCGTTTCTTACGCCTCCCCGTTGAAGAAGCCGTCTCCCGTTACGACGCGGACCTTCACGGCGTCCCCGTCCAGCCTCGCTCGCGGCCAGTGCTTGATGATGCGCGGATGACGCTAGGGCGACCTTCCGTTTTCCCCTCGCCGCCCTCGTTGGAAGAAGAAGTGGCCCGTAAGCCCGCGCATTTTCCGCAGGTCGCCATCCTTGTTTCGCTCATTGCCCTGGCGTTTTTTGCCCTCGTCGTTCTGGTGAGTTACGTGGGGCTGCAACTCCTTAACAATCACTCCGACGCCACGCGCTCGCCAGATACGACCGCTACCTTGGAAACCGTGTCGGCGACCATCGCCGCTACATCGCCAATCACGCCTGTGTTTTCCATCAGCCCGGACGGCAAAGTATATGTGCGGTTAGTTGCCAAAGAACACGCCTGGATCAGCGTTTCAGCAGATTCTCAAGTGATTTTCCAGGGGTTTGCCGAAGCGAGCCAGGACTTAGAGTCGTCTGCCAGTGAAATGTTGATTGTGGCGACGGGGCATGGCGGGGCTTTTCAGTTATACGTCAATGGCGCTGACTGGGGCCCGTTAGGAAATGCGAATGAGGTCGTGCGGCGGGCCTGGGGACCTGGCGGGGAAGTTTCAATGGAGGAACCGTGAAGACCCGGACACGCCAGCAGTACCCTAAGCGACAAAGGGGCGTTCAACGCCCCTTTCGCTTTTACATCGTCTCGTTGGGATGTCCCAAGAACACCGTAGACGCCAACGGGATGGCATTACTGTTACAACGGGCAGGTTACGAAGCTACTCAGGAATTGTCCCAGGCCGATATGGTGATCGTAAACACCTGTGGTTTCATCGCGCAAGCTCGCCAGGAGTCTCTGGAAACTCTCTTGGAATTGGCCGAACAGTTGCACTCGCGGCAAACCCTCATTGCTGCCGGGTGTTGGGCGCAACGTGAGCCGGAGGCTCTGTTGGCGGCGGTTCCGGCTCTGACCGCGGTGGTCGGTACACGCTCGTGGCCGGACATTGTGGCGCTGGCTGACACCTTGTCCCGGGCCGCCCCTCTTACGTCACCTACACGGGTCGTATCAACCCCACTGGTTTTGCCGGAACAGGTTGGCGCGCCAGGGTATGTGACGTCAGGCGCCAGCGCCTTCCTCAAAATTGCCGATGGGTGCAGCCGCCAGTGCGCTTTCTGCGCAATCCCGTTGATGAAAGGGCCAAGTGTCAGCCGCGCGCCGGAGGCAATTCTGGCAGACGCCCGGCAACTACAGTCGCTGGGCGTGCTGGAGATCAACTTGATTGCCCAGGACATTACGTATTACGGGTATGATTTGGGCATGAAAGAGGGGCTGGCGCAGCTTTTGGAGCGCCTGGCGCGGGAAGTCCCTCAAATCCCCTGGCTGAGACTCCTTTACACTTTCCCTGGCTACGTGACCGAGCGGTTGATTGAAGTGATCGCACAGACGCCGCAGGTGCTCCCTTACATTGACATCCCCCTTCAACACGCGCATCCCGATGTGTTGCGGCGGATGCGGCGTCCCGCCGACGTGGACGGCGTGCGCCGCACGCTGGTCAGTATGCGCGAGCGTATCCCCGACGTCGCCATTCGCACGACGCTGATTGTGGGGTTCCCCGGCGAGACGGAGGCGGAGTTCCAAACGCTGTTGGACTTTGTGCTAGAGATGCGTTTTGATCGGCTGGGGGTGTTCACCTATTCTCACGAGAACGGTGTGGCGGCCGCTCAGTGGGCGGACGACGTTCCGCCAGAAGTAAAAGAGGCGCGGCGTGAGGCGCTGATGGTGGCGCAGCAAGAAATCTCGGCGGCTTTGAATCAGCGGTGGGTGGGACGCCGCTTGCAAGTGCTGTTGGAGGGGACGGGAGATGGCTTGACCGTCGGGCGCTCGTATCGGGATGCCCCGGAGATTGATGGCCTGGTGTTGATTCCCGAAACCCTGGAACCCCATCGCCTGGTTACTGTGGAAATCACCGAGGCGACAGAGTACGACTTAATCGGCAGACTCTGTGAGGGATAAGCGCACGGGGAGCATCTCCAACAGTTCGCTCGTCATCATGGCTGTCGCTCCCCAGATGTATTGACCGGCAACCGCATAGCAGGGGGCGGTAAGCTCCTGATGGTTGCTGGTGTACGTGTAGGTGGAGACATTGTGTGGGTTGAGCAGCGCGCTCAGGGGCACTAGCAGCACTTGTGCGACCTCGGCGGGATTGGGCAAGAGGGCGGGAAGCCGGGGGATCCATCCGACGATGGGGTGTATCAGGTGATTGCTTGCCGGAACATACAGTGGGGTCAGGTGTCCCAGGATGACGATGTCTTCAGAGGGGAGCCCGACTTCTTCTTCCACTTCCCGGAGCGCTGTGTGGATTAAGGTATGATCCTTCGCATCTTGTCGCCCGCCGGGAAAACAAATCTGGCCCTTGTGGTGCGCTACGTTGAGGGTACGTTGCGTAAACAGCAGCACCAGCTCATCCTCCGTCTCCGCTGGCGAGAAAAGGATGAGTACGGCGGCCTGGCGGGGCGGCAGGTTGGCGGCGGCGGTTAAGGTGTGGGTAGGCGCTGCCATTTTGCGTTGCGCCGCAATACCTGGCAGGGGGCCATCCAATGCTGCCCGGAGCTGCACGATCCATGCTTGTGAGTGTTTGTATGCATTTACTGATGTCACAGGATGTATCCCTTCCCCGAACCTGGAGAGTACTCATTGGCCCGTTGCCTATTATAGGCGAAAAACGGACGGTTAACAGGTCTTCTGGTTTTGCGCTGGTCTGGGCCGCAGTTTATGGTACGCTTGCTTCCCTTCATTAAAGAGGCGCTTCGCCATCTGTGGGGGCAAATACGGCGGATGTGGCCGGAATTGAGCCTTTGGGGCGGGTTGTTGGCGCTCGTTCTCGGATTGATCCGTGCCCCGGGGGTGCTGGTGGCCTGGCCTGCTCCGCAAGCCGTTCATACCACAAACCCCAAAGTGGGCGTCCACACCCGGTTGACCGATGAGGTGGAGGAATGGAAAATGCAACGCTCATTGGAGCTGGTGCGCGAGATGGGGGCGCCGTGGATCGTGGAATATTTTCCGTGGGCTTACATTGAGTATGCCCCCGGCAAGTACGACTGGCATCATAGTGACAAGGTGGTTGGGCACGCTCGCGCGCAAGGGTTAACCCTCATCGCGCGCGTCGGAATGGTACCTGCCTGGGCGCGCCCGGCCCCGGCAGTTCAAGAGACGACCCCCACCTACCTGGACGCCGCCCATTATGCGGATTTTGCGCGCTTTGTCGGCGCATTTCTTGAGCGGTATCGCGGCCAAATCCAGCACATTATCATCTGGAATGAGCCAAATTTGAGTTTCGAGTGGGGCTATCGTCCGGTATCGCCTGCCGACTACACGGCCCTGCTGAGCGTGGTTTACCCCATCGCGCATACCGCGAACCCGGAGGTCATTGTGCTGGCCGGAGCACTGGCGCCTACGTTGGAGCCTGAGGGAAGTCCCGCCGGCCTGAACGATGTGTTATATTTGGAAAAAATGTACCAGGCCGGCGCTGCCGCTTACTTCGATGTACTGGCGGCGCATACTTACGGCATGAAGTTACCGGCCGACGCTCCCCCGTCGCCTGAGGTCATCAACTTCCGACGGGTCGAACTATTGCGTGCCGTGATGGAAGCTCAGGGAGATGGGGACAAAGCTTGTTACATTACCGAATCTGGCTGGAATGACCATCCGCGCTGGGTGTGGCGAGTATCCTCGGCGCAGCGCATCCAGTATACGTTGGACGCTTACGATTGGGCGGCGGCCCAATGGCCGTGGTGTCCCGTGGTGGCGATGTGGATGTTTCGTGTGCCGCAGGAAATGCACAATTATCAAGATTATTACGCTTATGTGACACCGGATTTCCAAAAGCGGCTGATTTACGACACTGTGCAAGCGTATACTGGAAATATCCTGCCGGACACAGACTCAATGGATTGAACGAATGAAACGGATGATATTGAAGAAATCGTGGCCGCTGTTTGGGCCGGCCTTGTGGATGATGTTGCTAACGCTGGCTGGTTGCAATGGCGCCCCCCCTTCCTTGACGGCGACCACGCTCCCCACCCTCATTTCTACTTCGGAACCGACGCTGACTGCCACGCCGACCGCCACACCCTTGCCCTCCTTGGTGACGCTGCATTTGTGGGCACCGGATTTTCTGAACCCCTATGATGAGACCAGTGGCGCGGGGGTTCTCAATGATCAGCTTATGGCTTTCTCGGAGATTTATCCCGATGTGCAAGTGCAGGTCATTGTAAAAAAAGCCACGGGATCGGGTGGACTGTATAACTTGTTAAGCACCGCCTACGTTGCCGCCCCTTCGGTCTTGCCGGATTTGATTGTGCTGAGCCAAAACGATCTCGCGGCCGCTGTGGCGGGAGGCTTGGTGCAGCCTATCAGCAGCACCACATTGGTACAGAGTGATTTCTTCCCCTTTTCTTTGGAGGGACTGCGCAAGGATGCCGCTATCTATGGAATTCCTTGGGTGGCGCGGGCCGATCAGATGGTTTATCGCAGCGGTATTTCCGCAACCCCGCCTTTTTCATGGACTGATGTGTTGACGCGAGGCTATTCGCTGTTGTTTCCTGCCGCCCCGGTCAACGGGTACGCCGACGATGCCCTGGTGTCTATGTATCTGGGCAGCGGCGGCACTGTGGTGGATGAAGCTGGCGTTCCCGCGCTTGACCGCGCTGTGTTGGAACAACTGTATCGGTTTTTCGCCGAACTGAAAGCGCGCAATTTGATCAACACCGAGCGCACGCTGACGCTGGCAGATGCCGTGGCCTGTTGGGACACTTACCAGAAAGGCATTGGGCGGCTCAGCCCCGTTCCGATTGGGGTTTATTGGGCAGAACCGCCGAATGGTTCATTACCGGCCTGGGCGCCGACCATTCAAGGCGGGCCGATCACCATCGCGCACGGCTGGTCATTGGCTATCGTTACCTCCGATCCGTTTCGTCAGGAGGCTGCCCAGCAGTTGGCGCTGTGGTTGTCTTCCCCCAAACAGATGGGCGATTTGACGCGCGCCACACTTCTCGTGCCAACCCGCGACTCGGCCTTCGCTCAATGGGGACTTTTGCCTGAAGACACCGCTTTCTTGACGCAGTTGCTAGAGAAAGCCGTTCCCACGTTGCCGCCTGCCGTGGACCTGCCTGTGCGCCGCGCGCTTCAGGCTGGAATGGCGGCTTTGTTGAAAGGCGAGGCCGCGACGCCGGAAGACGCCGCGACGTATGCCCTGACAAATTTACGGAAGTGAAGTCGCCGTGGATTTGAAAAACGATTTGGCGCACCTACAGGCCGTCGCGTTGGCTGCCGTGGATCCTGCGCGGGCGGTGGAGTGCTTCTTACAGTGTGATGGCGCGCATCTTCAGGTGGGCGATTGGACGTATGCCCTGGATGCCGTCGCGCGCGTGTTGTTGATTGCGGTCGGGAAGGCGGCGATGCCGATGGCGGTTGCTGCTTCCCGCCAGTTAGGGACGCGGTTGAGCGGGGGGATTGTCGTCACCAAGTATCAGCACGCTGCTGGTTATACTTTGCCGATGTCCTTGCAAATTATTGAGGCCGGCCACCCCGTTCCCGACGCCGCCGGGGTGTCTGGGGCGTGCGCGATCCTCTCGCTGGTGGAGACGGCAACGGCGGACGACCTGATCCTGGTATTACTTTCAGGGGGAGCCTCAGCCCTGACCCCATGTCCTGCCGGCGCGCTGACATTGGGTGATGTGCAGACACTGACCGAGGCGTTGTTGCGAGCCGGGGCTACGATTGGCGAGTTGAATGCGGTGCGCAAACACCTCTCGCGGCTGTCCGGCGGTCAGGTGGTGCGCCAGGCAGCGCCGGCGCGCATTGCGACCCTGATCCTCTCCGATGTGGTCGGCGATCTCCTTGATGTGATCGCCTCAGGGTTAACATCCCCTGATCCGACAACCTATGCGGACGCGCAGGCTGTCCTGCATCGTTACGCGCTGTGGGAACAAACGCCGCCGGCCGTGCGGCATCATGTGACGTTGGGACTTGTCGGACAGCTCCCGGAGACGCCCAAACCGGCAGACCCCATATTCGAGTCGGTGCATAACATCCTCATTGGCTCCAATCGCAGCGCGGCATTGGCGGCCGTGGCGGCGGCGCGCGCCCGGGGATACAACGCGCTGCTGCTATCCACCTTCATTGAAGGCGAGGCGCGTGAAGTTGCCAAAGTCGGCGCGGCGCTGGCAAAAAGTATCCGAGCGTATGGCGAGCCGCTCGCGCCGCCCGCCTGCCTGGTATGGGGCGGCGAGACGACAGTGACGGTGCGCGGCGTAGGCCGGGGCGGGCGCAATCAGGAATTGGCGCTGGCCGCGGCGTTGGCGCTGGACGGTATGCCAGAGGTGGCTTTGCTGGCATTGGCGACGGATGGCACGGATGGCCCCACCGACGCCGCCGGCGCGGTCGTGGATGGTCAAACGGCGGCGAAAGCGCGCCTGGCCGGTTGGGACGCGCGGCGCGCATTGGCCGAAAACAATGCTTATCCATTGTTGGAGGCAGTGGGTGATCTGCTGCGCACCGGTCCGACGGCTACGAATGTCAACGATCTTATGATCCTGTTGGTGAGGTAGCGTCACCGGCTGTGTGCGCATGTCTCTATTTCAAACCAAAAGCGGGGGCATACAGCCCCCGCTTTCTGTTTCACGCATATTTTACGACTCTTGGGCAAACTTTGTCTCCAATTCTTCCAAAAGTTCGGCCGCCTCTACCAACTTATCCAACGGGTTTTGCGCCCCGGTGAAGTAACGATAGTCACAGGGCATAATATCCAGGGCTTTGACAATCTCTTTGTGATGTTTGCGGATCGTTTCACCGTTGACTTCATAGAGCGCAGCCAACTCATCCAGAGAGGTATCCCGCAGATTGAGCTTGCGCACCGTGTAATCCAGCGCCGCCGCCCAGGTTTCCGGCTTGGGGATGGGGAGCGGTTCTTCGCCCATGGCAATGATGAACTCCATCCACATTTGAATGGCCGCCCCGATGCTGTCCAACGGCAGCCGCGCCGTTTTCATCTTGTTGGTGAGGATTTCTTCAACCGGATCCAGGCCGCTGGCAAACAACTGTTCAATGCGGTCGGCCACTTTGGAATCTGGCGCTAGGCGCAGGTAGTTCGCCAGTGAGCGCAGGGCGCGATCAAAGTCCTCGGCCCGCGAGAGGATTTGGGCCATGGTCATGTGATAGGACGCATTGTCCGGGGTCAGTTCCAGGGCGGCTTCCAGATTTTTGACTGCTTGATCTATGTCCCAACGGGTATGGGCTTCCAGGGCTTCCTGGTAGAGTGTTTCTGCTCGTTTGCGTTTGGCGGGACTTGTTTGTGCTGGATTCATGGCGGCCTCCACACGGCTTAAGCCAGACAAATAAGGTAGAGATGCTTTTCTAACGTACCTAGATTATAACATTATTGCTTGCCATGCCAAGAGATGGGTACGTTGCAGATGCATTGCGGTTGTGATGCCGTCTTCGTCTCACCACCAGGGCGTTTCGGTTACAGCGACGCCCCACTCGGCAAGGATTTCCCGCGCTTCGTCCCAGTGCGCCTCGTTCACGATCGCCACGCCCTCCCCCTGGGGTAGCGGGCGCAGCCAACGACTCAGGCGGCGGTCGGCGTGGCGCAGCTCCTGGAGAGCCTCCGCGCTCTCCAGCCGCAGCAGCAGCACTTGCGCCAGTTGCGCCGCGCCAAAGTGGCTACCCCACGCCTTGAGCTGTTTTTGCCATTCCGGGGAAAGCGGCGCGCCAGTCATCTTTTCGAGCAGCGCGATCATGTCCGGTATCGGCATCCCGGTGGCGACCGCAGCCCGGACGGTTTGCGGCGTCAATTGCCAGCCGCCGTCGCACGGCGCGGCGATCCGGCGAATCGTGCCGGTCACGTAGAGGCTGGGCATGGGATGGCGCGGCGCCAGATGCTCTTCTTTCCAGCGCAGGCTGTGCGGGAGATCGGTTTCCGGCCCCTGGGAGTAGGTGGGCAGCATTTCCAGCATCCACAGCCGTTGCTCCACTTTGGCCGTGTGGTCGCTGTTCAACCAGGCTGTGTGGTCGTCCATGCGGTGCAGGTAACGGCGCAGGATGGCGTCGGCCAATAACTGCTCCAGGATTTGGGGATCGTCCAATTGCAGGATCGTGACGTGCCGCCGTATCACGATGCGTTCGTACTGCCCGCCCCATTCTTCCAGGGAGCGAGCAATGTTCTGTGGCACAGGAATACCGGTGGCTTCCTGCAAAACGGCCTGCATGGATTCCGGGGTTTCGCCCCGTTGGAAGGCGAGGTAGGCGCTGTCGCGGGTCAGGCGGTAGGCCACCACGCTTTCGTCAAACTTCTCGCGCTCGGCGAAGCGTTCCAGGTTAGCCAGCGTGCGCAGCGCCACCGGCCCCAACGCCAGGATTTGGAAGTCGGGCTGCAAGATCACCTGACCGTCCGTGGGGGGGGCGTCGGCAATGGGGGTGTTGCTGAAGTGGGCGTGAGCCAGCCCGGTTACTTGCAGGGCGAGCGGCGCCTGACCGCCGGTCAGGACGCTGCCTTCGTTGTACCCCAAATCCACGATGCCGAGGATTTGTAGTTCGCGCAGGACACACAAGATCGCGTCACGATCCAGTTGCAGCAGCGCGGCCTCTAACTGCTCCCGATTTTTGGCGGCGTACCAGCGCAGGTTGCTGTACATAATGTTGCGGTTGTAATCGTCAATGGTCAGTGCGCCGGGACGCCCTCCGGTCAGGAGCGCCAGGAAAAGGGAGAACGGCAGCCAGGACGTCGCCGCCACTTTGGCGAGGACATCCAGCACGCTTTGGCGAATCTGCGCCGACGGTTTGAGGGGAATGTGCGCATAATAGGAATATTGGGATAAGACTGAGGTGTCGGCGGCCAGTTCCAGAGTCACTTTAGGGTAAACTCTCAAAATCTCGCGCAATTGCGTGCTGAGGCGCGCGTTCCAGAACAAGGTGATAGCGTCCCCTTCGGCGGCACGGACAACTTCGTCATGGGTCTCGATCAGGTTGAGGGCTTGCAACAGCGCATACATCCACGCCATGCGCTCGGCGCCGGCGTCTGGGTCAATCTTCAAACTTTCAGCAATCCGGCGCAGGTCGCGTTTGCCGAGGCCGCCTGCTTTGAGTTGCTTGCCCGGTTGGCGACGCAATTCCGCCCAGATGAAGAACAATTGGCGCAAAAACTCCGCTGGTTCCCCGCTGACAATGCGGGCGGGTGGCGCGGCGAGGCTGTGCAGCCCCTTTGGTTCGGGCATCGGCAGCATATCGCGGGGCAAAGCCGCCTCGACCTCCGGGGCCAGGCTGATGGTTTGCACGGTCTCAAAGGTGCGCCGGGTACTCATATTGCCTGGGTCTGTCAGGTTCACGACCAGACCGCGCCGCAATAAATTCATGACGATTTGTTTCGCCAGCGGCAAATGGGCCGTCGCCTCGTAGCCATCCACGTAGACCAGCCCGGCCATCATCAACGGCAGATTGAGATCGGCGATATGGGTTGGCCGGTTGGCGTTCAGAAGCAGGGCCAGCACCGCGCGCTCGGCTTCGGTCAGCGCGCGGATAAAGTCGCGCGACCCGGCCCGCGCGCGGATGGCGCGCACCAGTTCGTCAATCAACTGCTCCTTGCGCGCCGATACCTGATAAGGCTCAAGTTGCAGATATGCGGCCACTTCTTTGAGCGTGTTCATGTGGTAGGCGTCCAGGAAGGTTTTCAGGTTTTCCATGGGGCTAGTCTTCCTCCTTGGGCATATACCCCTGCCGTTCCAGGTCTTTGAGCACCAGCGCCACTTTTTCCGCGGGCAGCAGGGCGGCGCGGGGCGTCACCAGTCCCATGATGGCCTCGCGCAGAGAGGGCAGCGCCACCTGCAATTCCTGAAGCGTGAACTCGTCGCGCGTCATCAGGGCCGCCTGGTGCGGATAGAGGCGGACGTGGCCGTAGCGTTCCCACCAATGCTGCCACCAATGCGCGATTTCGGCCGGTGGCGGAAAGTTGCCGTGCGCGAGCCACTGCGCGGCGAGGGTTTCGGGTGTCTCGCCTGCCTCAAAGACGGTGTGCAGGCGAGCTACGTCCGGCCGATAGTGTAGCCGGTTTTGAGAAAGACCGGCCGGCTTGGCCCACCGCTGCACGGTGTTGAGGAATTCCGCCGAAGCCGGGGGTGTGATTTCCAGATAGTCGCCCTGGGGTACATATTTCACGGACTGGGCCGTCAACGGCTGCGTCTCGGCAAAGGGGAACTCTGCCAGCCGCCCCCAATGCAGATCTTGCAAGTGATGCAACCGGAAGGCGGTCGGATTTGCCAGATCGGGCGCCACATCCACCATTCCCAGATGATGGAGTAGACCACCGAGGATGGCGTTCAGGGTGAGCCGCAAGAATCCCGCCCAGCCATCGGTGTGCTTAAAGGTAAGTCCCTGCGCGTAATAATGCGCCTCCGGCTTTGGGAACAACTGCAAGAAGAATTCCAGCACCTTGTCCAGGGGCAGCCAGACGGCGTGAGGCAACAGCGCCAACAGATCGAGCCATGCCCAGCGCAGCATCGTGTGCGCCGTCATCAGGGTGCGTTCCACGCCGGCCATCTGCCAGGTGTTGATGTAATTCCAGTAGACCTGCACGCGCCCTGCTTGCCACGCCGGCCACCACTCCCCCCACATGCCCACATTCCGGTAAAGTTGATAGATGAGGGTTACTTGCCGGCCTGGCGATGCCATCAACCATTGTTGCGCCACCTGTTCATCCAGTTTTACCGGATTGCCCGGCATGATCACCCGCGCGTTGATCAGCACCTGGTACAGCAGATCGATCATCGGTGTTGAGAGGCTCAACGCTGTTTGCCAGGTCGCCAATGTCGCTGCGTCGGGGTAGGATTCCGGTGGATAGAGGGCGATCAGACCCTGGAAAGGGGTGGGCGTCAGAATTTGTCGGGCATAGTCGGGTGTCGGCGGCCACGCCGGGACGTTTTGGGTGTAATACGAAACTTCGGGAATTTTCCAGCGCAGGCGCGGGCGCAGTAAGCCGGTATGACTTTGCAGCAGCCCCATCCACTGTTGGATCTGCGAGACGAGCAGGTAGGGATCGGCGGCTTTGACAAACTGCGCCGGTTCGGGGATTTCCGGCAACGGCAGGGACAGCGGCGGCAGCAGGGGCAAGAGTTCATGGGGAATAAAAAAGGTGTCATCTGCATCCCGCATGCCCAATCCCGCTTTATGAATGGCGCGGGTCATGATGGGGCGCGACTGAGAAAAATGGCTCAGTTGGTTTAACGGCGTCGGCGTGGTTTGCAGATTCTCCAGATACGTGTAGAGCAGCAGGTAAACGTAGAACTGTTGTTCCTCTTCGTTCAGACTGTGGTAACTGCGCTGTACTCTGGTGGGGTCTAAAAACGCTTCCGCAAACTGCTGCACCAACTGTGCGCGCGTGCGTCCCTGCGGCGTTACCCCCAGGCCGGCAATCTGGTCGCGGAGGAACGGCGTCTTCCACTCATATCCGGCCAGATTCGCCGCCAGCTCTTCGCTGGCGAGAAGGGCGGGATGGATCCAATCGGGGCCGATGTCCAGCGGTTTGGACGCGGGCGGCTCCGCCCAGTGATAACGCAGTTCCGGCGTCAGGCCGGTTGGGGGATTAGAAATAGCCATAAGCCATCCGTTGGTTGCTTTTAAGCAGGGTGTTGTGTGTGTGGCAGCGCCCCGGGAATTTCCTCGTCGTAGAGAATCAAATAACGATACCCTTGCTCGGTCAAGAACCGCTGGCGGTTGGCGCTGTAGTCCTGATCCACCGTTTCTTTGCTGACGATGGTGTAGAAGTAGGCCTGGCGGCCATCGGACTTGGGTCGCAGGATGCGACCGAGCCGCTGCGCCTCTTCCTGACGCGAGCCGAACGTGCCGGAAATCTGAATGGCGACGCTGGCGTCCGGCAGGTCAATGGAGAAGTTAGCGACTTTGGACACCACCAGGGTGGTGATTTCCCCCCGGCGGAACTGGTCGTAGAGCTTCTCTCGTTCGGTGATGGTCGTCTTGCCGGTGATGATGGGGTAATCGTAACGTTTGGCAATCACCTCAAGCTGGTCGAGATACATCCCGATGATCAAGATGTGCTCGCCTTGATGATACTTGAGCAGCCGGTCCAGAATGTCGAGCTTGACGGAATTGTTGGCCGCGAGGTGATACTTCTGGCGCTGCTCGGCCATAATGTACTCCAGCCGCTCGGCCTCCGGCATCTCCACCCGGATTTCGTAGCAGATGGCCGGCGCAATCCAGCCCTGCCGTTCCAAATCGTGCCAGGGCACGTCGTATTTCTTCGGCCCGATGAGCGAGAACACGTCCTCTTCCAGGCCGTCCTCGCGCACCAGGGTGGCGGTCAGACCCAGGCGGCGGCGCGCCTGCAACTCGGCAGTGATGCGGAAGATGGGCGCCGGCAGCAGGTGAACCTCGTCGTAGATAATCAGCCCCCAGTCGCCGGCGTCGAACAACCCGAAGTGCGGGAATTCCTCGGCCAGCGGCAGATTCTTCCCCTTAGCGCCCCGTTTGCGGTAGGTGAGAATTTGGTAAGTCGCCACGGTGATGGGCCGGATGTCCTTCGTCTCACCCGTATATTCCCCGATGAGATCGGGCGAAACCGTCGTCTTGTCCAGCAGTTCCTCGCGCCACTGGCGGGCGGCCACCGTGCTGGGGGTGAGAATCAACGTGTTGGCCTGTACCTTCGCCATCGCCACCATGCCGACGATGGTTTTGCCCGCGCCGCAGGGCAGCACGATAACGCCGGCCCCGCCGCCCGCCGCCCCGTCGGCCCAGAAGACCTCGCTCGCGTCATTCTGGTAATGGCGGATGGCGAACGGCCCGCCGCTGAGCATTGTCTCGCGCAGCGCAAACGCCAACGCCGTCCCTTCGACGTAGCCGACCAGGTCTTCCGCCGGATAGCCGGCCTTGACCAACGCCTGCTTGAGATGCCCGCGCCGGGAGGCTGGGACTTGCAGGGTGTGCGGCCCCAGTTGGTTCAGGATGTAGGTCTTGACGTGCCGGTTGCGGGCCAGCTCCAGCAACAGCAGACTGTCATCGGAGGTGAGCCGCAGCCGCGTGGGGTCTTGCGGATCGCGGGTCAGGCGCACGCGCCCGTAGCGGGCGATGGCCTCCTTCACTTCTGTCACGACGTTGTCGGGCAGCGGATACTTGGCGTAGCGCCGCAGCCCGTCGAGGATTTCGTCCGCCGTCATGCCCGCCGAAGCGGCGTTCCACAGCGACAGCGCGGAAATGCGATAGGTGTGGATGTACTCCGGGCTTTTTTCCAGTTCGGCAAAACGCGCCAGATGATCGCGCACTTCTTCGTAATGAGGATTGCTGACCTCCACCAAAATGGTGCGGTCTCCCTGGACAATCAAGGGTGCATCAGGCTGAAAGTTCATATCCAAACCATTCTACCTAATGTTTGAGAAGCGTCAACCTCCCCATTTCCACTTTCTCATTGCCCTGGTATTGAGATGGCAAAAAAATGTTAGGTAAATCGCGCCTTGATTTTCAGTGAAAGAGAGAAACAAGGGAAAAGTCATGGTTAACCAAGCTGCAACCGGATGTTAACAGCATCTGGATCATCTTATGTTAGCATTGAAATAGCACTCAGGGAGGAAGTTGGAAAGCAGTGAGCAGAAATTGGGGGAACGATGACAAAGATATTGTTGATTGAGAACAATCCGGTGATGCGTCCGGCCTTACACGATATACTTCAGACAGGTGATATCGAGGTCATCACGGCAATGACGGTGCCCGATGCGCTGACAATGCTCTCGCATGTGCGAGGCGTTGGTCTGATCATTGCTGATGGCAATCTGCCAGAGATGGACAGTGTGGCCTTGATCAAACGCTTGCGCACCCAAGAACAGTATCGGGCGTTGCCCTTGCTCATCTATTCCGTCGAGGCCGAGAGCAAACTGCGGCGCAAAGTTCTGGATGCTGGCGCCAATCTTTTCCTGTCGCCGCCCTTCACGGTGGCCGAATTGCAGAAATCGGTACAGAAGCTGTTGGCGCACCCTTGAGTTTGCTGGATCATCCTGTCTGCCCCGGCCTGCAACGGCCCTGTTCTCCTGATGGATTTACTTTGTTTACCATTGGCTCACGAGGAATAGCCATGAATGAGATGGACTTGGATTTTAATGTTGCCAGGGTCGAAAAGCTCCAAAATATTGCCATCGTTACGTTGAAGGAACGGATGGACAGCCTGAACGCGCCCCTGTTGATGCAGGAATTCAATCAACTGGTGGATGATGGCATCCAACACTTCATCGTTGATCTGTCCAACGTCCGCGACGGCATTGATGGCGACTATCCTTTGCTGCACCTGCTCAAATGTACCTACGAGGTCGGCGGCAGTGTGACCCTTGTCTGCCCGATTGGCAACTACGTGCGCGTCTACTACGAAGCCACCCACTACGACACGCTGTTTGAGATGGTCGAGGATCTGGATACAGCGATTCGGCAGCTTGAACAAAACCTGAAACTGCTCCCTCACGCGGCTTGATTTCTTTCAACCCAAAAGGCCGGGCTTCTTTAAAGAACCCCGGCCTTTTTGATTGACGCCGCCGCATAACCCTTCTATAATGCGCGAATTGTCCACTCACACCCCAAAGGAGTTGTGTCTATGTCCGCGTCACTGACTTTGGCGGCTATCGCTACGCAATCCGAAGCGCTGCGCGCACGGTTGAGCGCGGTGCGCCGCGCCTTCGCCATGATGCCGGAGCTTTCCGGCGAGGAGGCGCAGACGGCGCAGACCGTCGCCGCGCACCTGCGGGACTTGGGACTGCGCGTCACGGAGGGTATCGGCGGCTATGGCGTCGTCGGGCTGCTGGAAGGCGGGAAGCCGGGGCCGGTGGTGGCCTACCGGGCCGATATGGACGCGCTGCCCATCCCGGACGCGCTGGAGACGCCCTATCGCTCGCTGGCCCTGGGGGTCAAGCACGCCTGCGGCCACGACGCCCACATGACCATCGCCCTGGGCGCGGCGGAAGTGCTGGCTGGGCTGCGCGCTGACTTGTGTGGGACGGTGAAGTTCATCTTCCAGCCGGCCGAGGAATCGTTGGACGGGGCGCAGGCGATGCTGGCCGATGGCGTGCTGGACGATCCCACGTCGGGAGCGATCTTCGCGCTGCACGTCTTCACTTTGCCGGTGGGCGTCGTGGGGGTGGCGGAGGACCTGGCCCTGGCCGGGATGGACGAATTCCGCGTGCGTTTCTACAGCCCGGCAGGCGACCTGGCAGGCCTGATCGCCCGCACGGCGGAGGCATTAGAGGCGCTCAGTGTGGCCCGTGAGCCGGAGGACGCCGCCGGATTTGCGGCGTTGGTGGACGCAATGCAGACGGACGACGCCCTTCGGCAGACCGTGTTCCTGAGCTGCTGGCCGCTGCCTGCCAATCCCCTGCACCACCACCTGCTGGGGCTGGTGAGCATCCCCGACCCGGCCCTGCGTTCCGCCGTCCAGGACGCCATCCGCGCCACCCTGACCGCCGTGACGGACGAGGTCGGCGGGACGTATGACCTGGCGTACACCTTCTACAACCCACCCACCCGCAATGACGCCGACCTGGTGCGCCGCATCCAACCCTGGTTGGCTGAAGTGGTGGAGGAAAGCCACGTGCTGACGTTTCGCGCACCCTATCCCTTCGCGCACGAGGACTTTGCGTTGTATCAGGAGCGCATACCGGGCGTGTTCATCTGGCTGGGGATCGCCAACCCGGAGCAGGGGATTCCGGGGGTGTTACACCGCCCTGACTTTGATATGGACGAGGAGGCGCTGGTGATAGGGACGCGCCTAGCAGCCACCCTGCTGGCGCGCTGGAGCGAGAGTATCACATATCCAACACCCGCGCCCGATATTGCAACGCCTCCGCCAGATGATGCGTCTGAATCGTCTCCGTCCCCTCTAAATCCGCAATCGTCCGTGACACTTTGAGGACGCGGTGGTAGGCGCGCGCGCTCAAGTGCATCTGCCGCATCGCCGCACGCAGCAACGCCTGGCCCTCGTCGCGCAGCGCGCAGAATTGCCGGATTTCCCCAGGCCCCATGTCGGCGTTGCAGACCATATGCGATCCTGCCAGCCGCACCCGCTGCCGCTCACGGGCGGCTTCCACCCGCGCGCGGATGGAGGCTGAGGATTCAGCTTGGGTGGCCTGCGTGAGCTTGTCGTAGGCCACGCGCGGCGTCTCGATGTGCAGGTCAATGCGGTCGAGCAGCGGCCCGGAGATGCGCTGGCGATACCGTTGAATCATGCCAGTGGCGCAGGTGCAAGGCCGTTCTGGGTCGCCATAGTATCCGCACGGGCAAGGATTCATCGAGGCCAGCAGCATGAAGCTGGCCGGGAAGGTCAGACTGCCCTGCGCCCGGCTGATGGTGACGACTTTGTCCTCCATCGGCTGGCGCAGCACTTCCAGCACGCGGCGGTCAAATTCCGGCAACTCGTCGAGGAACAGCACGCCGCGATGCGCCAGGCTGATTTCACCGGGGCGCGGCCAATGTCCGCCGCCCACCAGCCCCGCGTGACTGATGGTGTGATGCGGCGCGCGGAAGGGGCGCAGTTGAATCAAGGGCGCGCCGGCCGGGATTTGGTCGGCGACGCTGTAGATGCGGGTGACTTCCAGGGCCTCCTCCAGCGAGAGGTACGGCAGGATGCCGGGGACGGCCCGCGCCATCAACGTTTTGCCGGCGCCGGGCGGCCCCACCGTCAGCAAATTATGCGAGCCGGCCGCCGCCACCTCCAACGCGCGCTTGGCGTGTTCCTGCCCCTTGATTTCGGCAAAGTCCACGACCGGCGGCAGGGGCTGGTTGCCGAAACGCGTTTCGGCGGCGTAGGGCGCGAGCGCGGCAAATCCCCGCAGGTGCGCTACCAGTTCCGCGAGGGTGGCGACGGGGTAGACTTGCGTATCGGGGATGAGCGCGGCTTCGGGCGCATCGCCGGCGGGGACGTAGAGCGTGGGCGTCTCGCTGCGGCGGGCCATATCTGCAATGGGCAGCACGCCGCGCATGTGGCGCACCGCGCCGTCGAGCGACAGCTCGCCCATCACCAGCGCGCCGTCGAGCGCGTCGGGCGCCAGTTGCCCCGTCGCGGTGAGGATGCCGATGGCGATGGGCAGGTCGTAGGCCGGGCCTTCCTTGCGCAGGTCGGCGGGGGCCAGGTTGATGGTGATGCGCGTCTCGCCGGGAAAATTCAGGCCGCTGTTGCGGATGGCGGCGCGCACGCGCTCGCAACTTTCGCGCACAGCCGTGTCCGGCAGGCCCACCAGCGTCATGATGCCGCCTTGCCCGGCGCGACGCACGTCCACTTCCACCTGAACCGGCATGGCCTCTAAACCCACAACCGCCGCACTGTTAATTTTCGCCAGCATAATCAATCCTTTACACTAGAGTTAACGTTTCACGCAAAGACGCAAAGTCGCCAAGAAAAAGGACGCTATCTTTGCGGCTTTGCGCCTTTGCGTGAAAAATTCCCTCGGCAGTGAGGCTTATTTCACTACCACATCACCATTGGGCGCCAGGGACTGGCGTAGGGTCAGGAACTCTTTTTCCAGGCGGATCAAGTGTTTTTGCGCTTTTTCGTCGCCGTGATTCATCCGGTGCCAGGTGAAGGCCGCCTCGGATATTTTGTGCTGGTAGCGGGTAGTCTTCCACCACAGGTTGAACTTTCCGGTCAACAACATCCGCCCCCGCGCGATGCGGCGGCGGAAGGTGGACTTGAGCACGTCTATCTCCGCTGCGGGGATGGCCTGCACCTTGACGAGCGCCTGCGCGTAGGCGACAATGCGCTGCCGTTCCAGGATGTAAGAGCCAATCGCCACTGCTAGCAGCACGAGAACGCCGCTCCAATCGGCCAGGATGGCGAGCAGGATCGGCCAGCCGTTGGTGTAGCCGGCAAAGACGGCGAAGGCGTTGTGCAGCGAGTGCGCGATGACGGCCAGGGTGAAACCGCCGAACACGAGAGCGGGTTTCAGTAATCTGTTACGCACTTCTAATGAGAGCGCCACCCCTAACCCGGTAAAGGCGGTGAACATTGCATGATTCAAGCCGAACAGCCCCGCGCGCAGGAACGTCAGGATCAGTACTCCGCCGACGCCACCTTCCATATACGCTCCCAGGAGGTAGAAGAAGTTTTCGACGGCGGCGAAGCCGAATCCTACCAGGCCGCCGTAGATCAGGCCGTCCATCGGGCTGTCAATCTCGCGGCGGAGGAAGAGCAGCAGGATGATGAGGGCCAGCGCTTTGACGCCCTCCTCGGTCAGCGGCGCGGAGACTGACGCGCCTAGCAAGTCATACGTCAACTCGTTGGGGCTGAGGGCGGTGAGAGGGATGTCCAACGCCAGTTGCATGATGAGCGCCAGGATAATCGAGGGGATCGCCCCCCAGACAAAAGCTGCGATCAGCAAGCCCAACGGCTCTTTCTCATAACGGTCGAACCACCAGAAAATAGAGGCATAGATAAACATCGGCGCAAAGCTGAGGAACAGGATCAACAGGGCTTCTAACATGGCAGTCTCCTGATATGAGAAATGAGTAATGGGTAATGGGTAATGAGTAATGCGTTCATTGCCACTTATTACTCATTTCTCATTCCGCATTTCTACTTACGCGACCGCAGGGCGGCGATGAGGCCGCCGGCGGTCAGCAATCCCCCGGCCAGAACGCCGACGCCTTGCAGAACGGTTTTCTTCTCTACGCTCGGCAGGACGGCGCCTGACAGCCCGGCGTCGGCGCCGTAGCGACTGAAAAGCTGGCCCCAGGGCGTTTCCAGCGCCGCCTCGACGCGCTGGCGTCCTACGCGCGGATACCAGTAGACGTTATGGTAGAAGTTGCTGGCGAAGTACGACCAGCCCACCACCGGCCCGCGCAGCAGCAGGGACTCGAACGGCTTCAACATGCCGTGATAGATGGTTTTCTGCCCCAGGCTGGCAAAGGTGTCTTCCTGGATAAAATCCCACCGCTCGCCGGTCGCGGCCACGTCACCCACAAATTCGATCTCGCGCGGGTCGGCGACGCCCAATCCCAACTCGTGCGCCAGTCGGAGGAAGGGGATTTTCAACGGATCGAAGCCCTGGAGCATGGCGGAGGCCGCGTCAATCGCCACCTGATCCGCCGAGGCCAGCAGCACGTTCTTCTCGTGCCAGTGCATCGCGCGCGGGCCGGGGCCGTCGCCGGCAAACGTGCCGTCCATCACGGCCAGCAGACCCGGATGGATGTCCTGCTGGATGGTCAGCAAATCCACCAGCGTCTCGTGGATGACGCTGTGCGTCCAGTGCCGCTTGCGTCCGAGCAGGCCGCCGAAGGCGTTCTTCATCGCGCCGGTGATGGTGGTGAAGACGTGCGTTTTGACCGTCGGCAGTTGGATAATGTTGTTGCCGATCAGCAGTTCCGGGATATAGACCCCTTCCGGGTAGATGTCGCTTAGGACGAGAAAGGGCTGTTTGGGTTCGTAGCGCACCCATGACACTTCGGGTTTGTAAATGTAGGCGCAGGGCACACCGTACTTGTCGGTCACGTAGCGTTGCTTGTTGTTGGCTTCCCCGTCGCTGGTATCCACCACCACCGTATCGTTATGGACGCCGAGGAGATCGGTGTATCCATCGGCCTGGAGTTTGCGGATGACGCCTTCCAACTGCCAGGGCGTGGTGGAGCACGCCGGATACCACGTCTGCCAGGAGATGTTGATTTTGAGCAGGGTCTTGTGGGCGCGCGGCAGAATCGCCTGATAGTCGCTCAGAGCCAGCAGCCGCGCATAATCGTCCAACACCGTCTCCGGCGTTGTGCGGACAATGGCAACTTTTCCCCGCCCCGTAAAGAGCTTCTTTGTCATAGTGCCTCTCCTCTAAACGAGATAGGAGATAGGAGCGATCCTATTTCCTATTTCCTACTTCCTGTTTCCTATCTAATTTGCGAATAGTATAGCTACATTAAAGATTCTGTCCAGCGTTATTTTTCACCGCGTTCTCGCCGGTTCGCTTTTTCTCTTTCTCCCTTGACCAGTCTGCTTTTTTATGAGAAGATAGGCTTGTGCCGTAAAAATATCGTGTCACCCAATTTGGAGTTAGAGGAGAAACCCTTATGCGCCCCTGGATATTCGCAGCTTTTCGAGCCTTTCCGGCCGCTGTGTTGGGTTTGGTTCTGATGAGCGTTATGTTGGTCGGATGCAGCCCTACGCCCACCCCCACGCTGCCGCCGACGGCGACGCCGCTGCCCACGGCCACCGCTACACCGAACGCCACGCCGACACCCGCACTGTCGGCCACGCCGACGCCTATCCCGCAAGAGCTGATCGTGTGCGTCACCGAGCCGACGACTGCCAATCCTTTTTCCCCGTCCACGGCCAGCAACGACTTACTCGTGCTGTTCTACGAGGAACCGGTGGAGCGCGTGGGGTATCGGTGGACGCCGCGCCTGGTGGAGCGCATCCCCACGTTTGCCGAGGGGGATGTCGCCACGACCACGACGACGGTAGGGGCGGGGGCGCGGTACGTCGGATTGGATGGCGCCATCAATGTCTACACGGGTGAGGAAAAATTGCTTTTGCCGCAGCTCATCGTCACGTTTACGTTGCAGGCAGACCTGCGCTGGTCCGACGGCGAGCCGCTGATGGTGGATGATGTGGTGTTGGGCTACCATCTGGCGCAGAGCGAGGAAGCGTATGGCCGGTGGCGCGATTTGGTGGAGCGCACCGCCCATTTTGGCGTGGTCGGGCCGCGCCAGTTGCGCTGGGAGGGGCTTCCCGGCTATCTCAGCGCAGATTATCCGGGATTCCTGTTTCCACCCCAGCCGGCCCATCGCTGGTCAGGGCAAACGTTAGGGAGCATCTTGCAGGATCGGACGCCGCCTGGCACCGGGCCGTTTCAAATCGTGGCCTGGGAGACCGGCCGCGAGGTGCGCCTGACGCCAAATCCGCACTACAACGGCACTCCCCCCCGGTTGGCGGCGCTTACCGTGCGTTTCCCGCAAATCCAGGCCGGCGGTTGGGGGCAGTTATTGCGTTCCGGCGAGTGTGACGTGCTGCTGCCGGATCCCATTATGGAGACGGAATGGTCGCAGTGGGCCACGATGGCGGATTACGGCGAGGCGCGGTTGTGGGCCGATCCGGCGCCGGTGGTGCTGCGGCTGGATTTCAACGTGGCGCCGACAGGAAAGCAGCCGACGCCGTTGAGCCATGCGCAAACCCGCGTCGGGATCGCCCACTGTATTGACCGGGGCCGGTTGAGCGAGGCGTTGCCCGGCGAGGCGTTGCTGGCAGCCGATAGCTACATCCCGCCGGGACACCCCGCATACGACATCCAATCCGTCTGGCGTATCCCCTTTAACGCTGACATTGGGCAATCCATCCTCTCCGAGGTAGGCTGGCGCGACGAAGATGGCGACGGCATCCGGGAGGCGCACAATATTGAGGGTTTCAAGGACGGCACGCCGCTCAGTCTGACCCTGCACCTGGCACCGCAGTATTTTGTCTCCGCTGCCCACATCTCCGCCGATCTGGACATGTGCGGCGTGGGCGTGCGCCCGCAGCCGACGGAGTCACAGTTGCTCTATGCGTCGGACGCCGTCAGCCCGTTGTTTGGGCGCACGTTTGAGATGGTGCTGTTCGGCTGGCGCACCGACTTGCCGCAGGTTTGCGGATCGTGGTTGTCGGAACGCATCCCTAGCATCGAGAATGCCTGGGTTGGCGAGAACTTCAGCGGCTACACTTCAAAGGAGTATGACGCGGCCTGTCGCCGCGCGCTGACCGCTGTGGATGCGGCTTCCCAATGGGCGGCATTGCAGGAGGCGCAGCACATCCTCACCACCGATTTGCCCACGTTGTTCCTCACCTGGCGGCCTTTCTGGCTCGTCGCCGCTCCCAAAGTCCAGGGGCTACAGCCGGATGCTTCCACGTATGGGACGTTGTGGAACAGTGAGGATATTTTCATTGGGGAGTGACCCCGCCTTTTAGAGCGGCGTCAACTGTTCTGGCAGCGGCCTATCCGTCACCCAGGCGCGCACCGTGGCGGTGAACAGGTCGGGGTCTTGCAGGTTCCACACGTGGCCCAGGCCGGGAACGAGACGGCCTTGGGCGCCGGGGATGGCGCGGGCGAGGCGGCGCGCCAGCACTTTGGCGACGGGTGTTTCCTTCTGCCCCACCACCACCAGCACCGGCGACTGCGTCTGCGTGGGCGTCTGGATGTCGGCGTAGCTGGCCATGATGAAACGCAGCAGCGCGTCGGCGGAGACACGCAGGATGTCCGCTCCCAGCATGGGGATATAGTCGGGCGGAATTCTAAACTGGCGGCACATCAGCGCGGCGACTTTGTCGGGTGCGAGCCGCCGCAGCAGAGGGCGATTCGCCATGATTTGAACCTTGAGCAGCGCCAGCAGCACCTTGTTCATCCGCCCCGCCGTCCCGCTCAAAATGACGTGATCCACCACTTCCGGCGTCTGCGAGAGCAGCGCCTGCGCCACCACGCCCCCAAACGACAATCCGACGACGTGCGCCTTGCCATTCGGCGCGGCCTTGCGGATCAGATCGGCCAACTTCTGAACCGTATCGTCCATCACAAACGGCCCGATTTTGGCGCTGCGCCCGTGTTCCGGCAAATCGGGGGCCAGACAATGATAGTCGGTGAGCCGCTCCAGTTGCGGCTGCCACATCCGCCCGCTGAGGGGCGAGCCGTGCAAGAAAACGATAGCAGGGTGTGTTTTTGAGCCGGTTTCGTAAGTATACAGTTTCATAATTTCCATGATAGCTTGTTTTGGGTCTCCGACAACCCTTTTTGTGTTCCGTCTCCTTGCCTTCGCTCTCCTCGCGTGCGATACCCAGGTGCAGCGCGTTTCATCCTGAATGCTCAACTCTTTTAAAACACCCTTTTTCCCTTTTTCATTGCGTTGCGGCCTGCCTGTGCTACACTACTTCTAGGGCGTGTGCTATATCGCCGTACCATTCTGAAAGACATTGCTTTATAATGGAGATAGGATCGTGGTTAATGACTGCCCCATTTCATTGGAGGACATAATCTACCATGGCAGAACGTCCCACTCTGGAACAAACGCTCACCGTTTACATCCCCATGGATCGCCGCCGTGCCCTGGCGCGCGGGGAATCTTTGCCGACGCACACCCACGGTGCGGCATTGTTCGCCGATATTTCCGGTTTTACGCCCCTGACGGAAGCGCTGACGCGCAGCCTCGGCCCACGGCTCGGCGCGGATGAGCTGACCCGCCAGCTTAACCAGGTGTACGATGCGCTCATTGCCGAAGTCCACCGGTATGGCGGCTCCGTCATCGGGTTTGCGGGCGACGCGATTACGTGCTGGTTTGATGATGGCGACTCGGCAGAATGGCACGGCTCCGCTGCCCTGCGGGCAACCGCGTGCGCCTTTGCGATGCAGCAAGCCATGGCACAGTTCAAGACGGTGACACTGCCGGACAGGGGGACAGCCTCGCTTTCGGTGAAGGTATCCCTGGCCAGCGGCCCGGCGCGCCGCTTTCTCATCGGCGACCCTGCCATCCAGCAGATTGACGCCCTGGCTGGCGAGACGGTGGCGCGCATGGCGGCGGCGGAGCACCTGGCGCAGCGCGGCGACATCATCGCTGACCGGCAGACCGCCACCGCGCTCGGCGTGCAGGCGACGGTGGCCGAGTGGCGTAGCGCGGAGGAAGAGGGCGCGGAGACTTTCGCTGTGTTGGGCCGCTTCACGCCGCTACCAGAAAGCCAGGAGGAGGCGCCCACTGCCTGCCAACTCCTGGACACAGCGATAGCGCGCCCCTTGTTGTTGCCGGAAGTCTACGAAGGCCTGACCAGCGGCGCCGGGGAATTCCTGGAGATGCGCCAGGGCGTCGTGGCGCTGTTCCTGCGCTTCCAGGGGATTGATTACGACCACGACGAGCAGGCCGAGGCGAAGTTGGACAGTTACATCCGCTGGGTGCAGGAAGTCATTGCCCAGTACGACGGGGCGTTACTCCAACTCATCATTGGCGATAAGGGCAATTACCTCTACGCCACGTTTGGCGCCCCCACGGCTCACGAAAACGACCCCCGGCGCGCAGTGAGCGCCGCCCTGGATTTGCTCGCGCAGCCGGCGCACCTGAATTTCATCAGCCCGGTACAGATCGGGATTGGTCAGGGGATGATGCGCGCGGGCGCGTATGGCAGCGTCACGCGGCGGACGTATGGCGTAATCGGCGACGCGGTCAACCTCTCGGCGCGGCTGATGCAGAACGCCGAACCCGGTTCGGCGCTGGTCAGCCAGGAAGTGCAGGCCAGCAGCGCCAACGATTTCACCTGGCAGCACCTGCCGCCCATCCACGTCAAAGGCAAGGAGGAGTTAATCGCCATCGCCCGTCCCCTGCGCAAGAAGCAGGCCTGGGGGCGCTCAGCGATGTACACTGGCGCGCTGGTAGGGCGTGAGGAGGAATTGGCCCAGTTGGAGCAGTCGCTCGCGCCGCTTTTGGCGGGTCAGTTTGCCGGCTTGGTTTACGTCTATGGCGAGGCGGGCGTCGGTAAGAGTCGCCTGATCCACGAATTGCGTCAGCAGCTTCAAACGGAGGGTCGGACCTCGTGGTTTACCTGCCCCGCGGATCCGATTTTGCGACAATCGCTCAATCCTTTCCGGTATTTCTTGCGCCAGTATTTCGCGCAAAACTCCGACAGCCCGGAAGAAACGAACAAGGCCAATTTTACGATTCTGCTTGACGCCTTGATCAATGGTCTGCGCGACCACCCGGCGCCGGCGGCGCGGGAGTTGGCGGCGGAACTGGAACGCACGCGCTCTATCCTGGGCGCGTTGGTGGACTTGCACTGGCGGGATTCCCTGTATGAGCAGTTAGAGCCGGAGTTGCGTTTCCGCAACAGCCTGATCGCCATCAAAACGTTGATTCAAGCGGAAAGTCTCCGACAGCCGGCCGTGCTGCACCTCGAAGATTTGCATTGGCTCGATTCCGATTCGCACGAGATGCTCGCTACGTTGACCCGCAATGTGGGCGCGTATCCCTTTATTGTCCTGTTGAGCGGTCGCTATCTCGATGACGGCAACAAACCGACGGTGGCGGTGGATGAGGGCACGCCGCGCTACGTTTTGGATTTGAACACCCTGTCGGTGAGTGGCGTCGCGGCGTTGGCCGGGCAACTGTTGGGGGGAGACATCTCCACGGAGTTGGCGCACTTCCTGTCTGAAAAGACCAACGGCAACCCTTTGTTCATTGAACAGCTTACGTTGGATTTGCGGGAGCGAGGACTGATCCAGGAAGAGGACAAAACCTGGAAGTTGGTCCGCCGCGACATTGACGCCGTGCCGGCCACCATCAATGCCGTATTAGTGGCGCGGCTCGATCGCCTGGCGGCGCAGGTCAAGGCGGTGGTGCAGACGGCCGCCGTCCTGGGGCGGGAGTTTGAGATTCAAATCCTCTCGCGGATGCTGCACGATGATGAGACGTTGCCGCTTAAGGTCCAGCGGGCTGAGGAAGAGATGATCTGGTCGGCCTTGAGCCAGATGCACTACATCTTCCGCCACACGATGATGCGGGACGCCGCTTATGATATGCAGCTTCAGGCGCGGTTGCAAAGCCTGCACGCGCTGGCGGCTGAGGCTATGGAACAGGTCTACGCCGCCGAGTTGGATGGGCATTATGCCGACCTGGCGTATCACTACAGCAAGGCGCAGGATCGCGCGCGGGAATTTCGCTATGCGCGGCTGGCCGGGGACTACGCGATGGCACGCTTTGCCAACCAGGAAGCCCTCACCTATTTCATCCAGGGCTTGCAGAGCGCCGCTTACCTGAACCCGCAGGAAACCCGCGCGGCGCGTCAGACTATTCATCAGGCGTTGGGCGAATTGCTGATCACGCTCGGTCAGTATGAGGCAGCGCAGGAGCATCTCGATCAGGCCCTGATGTTGGCCCAGGCCCAGTATGACCGTGAGGGACAGGCGCGCGTCTATCGCTGGTTGGCGCGGATGTTCGAGCTGCGCAGCGCGTATCCCCAGGCGCTGATATGGGTGGAGAAGGGGGTCAGAGCTTTGGCCGGGCGCGAGACGGCCGATGCGGCGGAGATGGCGCTCATTGCCGGGCTGATCCACAGCCGGCAGGGGGACTATGAGGTTGCCCAACGGGAATTTGAAAGAGTGCTCTCCATTGCTCAGAAGCTCGACGCAGTGAACGTGCTGGCGCGCGCGTATAGCGGATTAGGCTTTATTCGCCTGCGTGACAATGTGATGCAGGCCATTGAACATTTCCAGCAGGCTTTTAGTTTGCACACGCGCGCCGGCGATGTGCGGGGACAGGCCACGACTCACAATCTCCTAGCCAATGCCTACTTTGATACCGGACAACGGCGTGAGGCGGAATATCATTACCGCCAGGCGCGGGATATTTTTGATAAGATTGGCGATATTTACAACCGGGCGTTTGCGGACAACAATCTGGGCGAGATCGCGCTCTATCAGGGGCGGTTGAACGAAGCCATGAATTCCTATCAGATGGCCGTGCAGGCGATGGAACAGATCGGCGGCTCTCCCTACGTGCTGGGCGTCCTGCACATGAATCTCGGCCACGTCTTCATCCGGCAAGGCGCCATTGCAACGGCCTACCAGGAATTGCAGATTGGACAGGCTTACTTTGAGCAGGCCCAAGCGCGCGATTTTTTGCCGGAACTCCATCGGCACCTGGCCGAAGCCGCCCTACAGAGCCACGACCTGGACAAAGCCGAGTCCGAGGCGCAGCACGCTCTGGCGCTGGCCCGCGAGTTAGAGATGCGCGGCGAGGAAGGCGCCGCTCTGTGGGTGCTGGGGCAAATCGCTACGGCCCAGGCCCACTACGACCAGGCTCATGATTGGTTACAACAAAGTTTGGCCGTTTTGCAGGAAATGGGCGACGATTACGGCAGCGCGCGCTGTCACCTTTCACTGGCGCAGCTTTATCATCGGCAAGGGGCGCAATCTCAGGTTGAGGCTGTGTTGGCGGAATGCATCCCGGTGTTCGACCGGCTCGGTGCGGCCCTCGATCTGGAGATGGCCCGGAGTTTGATGAAATCGTGACCGGGAGAATGCGGATAACGTTTGAACGTTGGCGCGTTCGAACGTTTTAATGGTTTAGAACCTATCCGAAAATTATAGCGGCGTTGCGCCGCTGCGCTGGGTCTTGCGGCTAAAGCCGCTTTCAGGAAGGTATTTTTTCGTGGGCGGGTGT
>DAOUGD010000161.1:0-9069 GCA_034429475.1 Anaerolineae bacterium | reverse complement strand
CCCCCCTCCTCCTCGCCTTCCTCCTCCCCCTCCTCGTCTACCTGCCTGACCTCTCGCCCTACGTGGGCCGCGCCGACACCTTTGAATTCCAGGTCGTCGCCCCGCGCCTGGGCATCGCCCATCCGAGCGGCTACCCGCTGTATATCCTGCTCGGCAAACTCTTCTCCCTGCTGCCGTTTGGCTCTCCCGCGTGGCGCGTCAACCTCTCCTCCGCCGTCTGCGCGTCGCTGGCTTCTGGGACAATGTTTCTGGCCTTGCAAGAAGTTGGAGACAAGAAGCAAGAAGCAGGAAGCAAGAAGCAAGAGGCAAAAGGCAAGAATCCTGCATCCTGCATCCCGCATCCTCTATCTGCCCTCCTCGCCGCATTGACACTGGCATTCTCTCCAACGCTGTGGACACGGGCGGTTGAGGCGGAGGTGTACGCGCTCAACGCGCTGCTCGTGGCGGTGGGGGTGTGGCTGGCTGCCCGGTGGCTGGCGGGGAAGCTGTCGCCCAACAAGGCGCTGCCGCTTTTCGGCCTGCTCACCGGCGTGGCGATGGCGTCGCACCTGACGCTGGGCGCGCTGGCCTTCCTCGCACTGCCGCCGCTCCTGCGCCGCCCGCGTCCGACGTGGCGCGCGTGGCTGTGGGGCCTGGGCCTGGGGCTGATGGGATTGGCGCTGTACCTCTACATCCCTCTGCGCTGGCCGGCCCTCACCGGCGAATGGATGTCGCCCGGCGCGTTCGTGCGCTTCGTCCTCAACGCCGACTCCGGCGGCGCGCTGCGCCCGCTGGCCTTCTGGCAAGACCCGGCGCGGTGGGGCCTCGTGTTTGAGCGCGTGTACGCGCAAGTCGGCTGGACTGGGTTGGCGCTGGCGCTGCTCGGCTGGTTGCGCTTGCTCCGGAAACAGTGGCCGTTGGCCCTCGGCAGCCTCCTCGCCGCCGGCGCCTGGGTCTGGTTCGCTCTCAGCTTCTACGTCGCCGACCCGGATTACTCCGCGTTCCTCATCCCGGCGCACGTCGTCCTCATCGTCTGGATGGGGGTGGGGATAGAGGGAATTGCGAATTGCGAATTACGAATGACGAATGAGCGGGTCAGCGGGTCAGCGAATGAGCGGATCAGTGGGGCGGCGGATCAGCGAATGAGCGAAGCCCTCAGTCCTCAGCACTCAGCACTCAGCACTCAGCACTCAGTCCTCAGTCCTCAGTCCTCAGTCCTTAGTCCTCAGTCCTCAGTCCTCAGCCCTCAGCACGTCTTTCTCATCGCCTGCGCACTACTCCCCCTCTCGCGGCTGTGGCTCACCGGGCCGACGCTGGATACGCGCGCGCAAGGGCTGGCGGATGAAGCGTGGGGACGGTACGCGCTGAACCAACCACTGGCCGAGGGCGCGGCAATTCTGGCCGACAGCGAGAAATTCCCGCCGTTGTACTACCTGCAGCAGGTGGCAGGGCTGCGGCCTGACCTGGAACTGGTGACGCTCTTCAGCGAGGAACAATACCGCGCCGATCTGGAAGCGCGGTTGTCCGCCGGGCAGCGCGTCTATCTGGCGCGCTACCTGCCGGGGCTGGACGCGTTCGGCGTCACATCCGCCGGGCCGTTGGTGGAGGTCGCGCCGCCAGCATCACTCACAGAGTCACAATACGCCGGGCCGGTCTTTAACAATGCCTTGATATTGGCCGCCCATCACCTCGAAGCCGACCCGCAAGGCCGCCCCCTGCATCACCTCACCCTGACGTGGAACGTGCTCGCGCGCCCGGACGCCGATCTAACCATCCGCCTGCAAGTACGCGACACGGAGGGCAACCTTGTTTGGGAGAAACCAGCGACCCGCCCCGTCAACGGCTACACAACCACCGCCGCGTGGCAGCCGAGTCAGGATGTGCAAGACTATCACGCGCTGGCATGGCCGGATTGGTTGCCGGGCGGGACGTACACCCTCGAGGTGGGCGTCTTCCCCCGCTTCGCCGAGACCGGCTGGACGACAACGGCAGGGCAGATGTGGCGTCCGTTGGAAACGCTCACCCTGCCGGAGCAACGACCGGCGACGCCCCGCCGCGCCGCGAGCGGGTACTTCAGCGCGCCCGCGCTCTGGCTGGCGGCGGCGGAGTTGCCCGGCGAGGCGTGGGCAGGGGCGACGGTCGCCGTGGAAGTAGAGTGGCAGGGGACGCTTGCCGACGACGACGCGCGCCCGCTGTTCCGCTGGATGCCGCTGGACGCGGCGGGCGCAGAGCGCGTGACTTCGGCGGCGACCGTCGCGCGGCCCGCGCCGGGGGAATCGGTGCGGCGCTACGTTCTTAACGCGCCAACCGAGACAGGGCGCTACCGGCTGGACATCGGATGGGAAACGGCGGGGACGCTTTCTGCCGCGCGCTGCGACTGGCTACAAAAAACGCAGACTTTCTGTCCTTTGGGGGAAATCAACGTAGGCCCGTCTAACGCGGGTCTTGCCAACTTTGCGGATCAAGTCCTGTTGGTGGACGCCGCTTTCAATGGGAACGACGTTCCGGCAGGGGGACAGGCGCGGGTGGACTTGCGCTGGCGAGGCCTGCGGACACTGACGCGCGATTACACGGTCTTCGTACAAGTCGTGGGGCCGGACGGTCAACTCTACGGCCAGGTTGATAGCTGGCCGGTACAGGGGACGCGCCCCACGTCCGGGTGGGGCGTCGGGGAAGAATTGGATGACCCGTACCGTTTCTATCTCAAAGAAAATTTGCCGCCTGGGAACTACATGGTCGTCGTCGGCTGGTACTTGCTGGCCGACATGAGCCGCCTGCCGCTCCTCGACGCCGAAGGGCAGGCGCGCGGTGATTTCTACACGGTCGGCGAGTTCACGCTGGGCGCCGAGTCCCCATAAGCAGCCCGCGCACCCCATCCCAGAGATAGACGAGGCCGCCCACCAACCCGGCCGCCGTCGTCGCCAGCCAGACCAGCAGCGACATCCCCGCCGTAAGCGCGGCGGACGCGCCGACCGAGGCGAAGAGCGGCTGCGCCACCCAATCGCGCGCGCCCAGGCCGCCCACGGAGATCGGCACGAGCAAGGTCAGGGCCAGCAATGGGACGGCGATGAAATAGAACGCGAAGTTCAGCTTCAGGCCGACGGCCAGCCCGCACAGCCAGTACTGCGCCACGTTGGTGAGATTGAAAAGCGTCGAGAGCAGCAACGCCATCCCCACCGCGCGCCAGCCGGAGCCGCTCACGGCGGCATAGAGTTGGGCCAGCGGGCCTTCCCCCGCCAGCGAGAGCGGCCCCGGCAGCCGCTCCGTCAGACGACGCAGGACGTTCCCTTCCAGCAGCAAAAAACCGCCGGCCAACCCGCCCACCGAGATCAGCACGAACGTCCACACCAGCCAGGGAGCCAGCTCACGCGTAAAAGGCAACACGATCAGCCCCATCAGGAACAGCGAGAGGATGCCGGTCATCCGGTCCACCAGCACCGTGCCGAAGGCCGCAGAACGCCGTTCATCCTGGGCCAGCTCGATGACGCGCACCACGTCGCCGCCGAAGCCGGAGAGCAAGAAGGTGTTAAAGAAGGCGCCGACAAAGTACAGCTTCAACAGCCGGCCAAACGACGGCGCAAGCCCCAGGCCGACCAGCAGCGCCCGCCAGCGAAACGTCCGCACCACCAGGCCAACCACGCCCAATCCCCACGCCAGCGCCAGGAAGCGCCCATCGGCGGCGGCCAGGGCATCCCAAACCTCGCGCCCACCCACTTTTTGGAAGAGGAGCGCCAACGCCAGGATGCTCAGCCCAATCCGCAACAGGTTCAGCCAAAGTTTACGGTTTTTCATCATGAAAGAATGGTTTTTTCTTCGCGCCTTTGCGCCTTTGCGTGAAACTATCTTTCTTGCACCGAGATGGGACCAAGGAGCACACGCTCGTCCAGATGGCGACCATCGTCGGCAACGACCGGCAGACGTCCGGTTTCTGAGTGGAACAATCCCACCTGAAGGGGGTAACTCCCGGCGGGCGTCTCCGGCAGCAGGGTGATTTGCCGTGTCTCCGTCACCACGCTGCCGGGCGTCCAGGTCACGCCGCCGCCGTCGCGGCTGCCCCAGACGTGATATTCCGAATCCAACACTTGGGCGAAGATCGCGTAAGGGTAACGCGGCTCGCCGATGACCTTCCAATAGAGCGTAGCCGTCAGCGTCTCCCCGGCGTGCAGGACGCGCGGTTCTAAGGTATAGCCGACAAAAGCGATTTCGTCGGCGAAGCTGGCGAATTGGGCGTTCGGCCACGCGCCGGGACGCGCGACGATATCCACGGCGCCCACGTCCAGGCTTTGGTCGGGCGAGGCGGCGACGCCGTTTTGGATGAGCGGCAGCCGGCCCCACTCCGCTTCGTACAGCCCCAGGCGCACGCTGACGCGGTTGGGCGCGTACACCGATTCGCTCAAGTCCACCCGATAGCTGTCCACAAACGCGGCGCCGCTGCGCCAAGAGGTGGTGGGCGCGCGCCCCAGGCCGGGCCAGGTATCGCGCTGCGCCACGACGCCGCCGGTTTCATCTATCAGATGGATGTAGACGGCATAGGGACGCGCCGTCGCTTGCAGCGGTTCCCAGGTCACGCGCACCCACACCGGCTCGCCGGGCTGCGCCTGCGCCGGGCTGACCCCCACGGCCAGCACACGCGCCGCGTCGCCGAACTGCACGTCGAGGGAAGCCTCCGGCATGGCGGCGGCGCGGGAAGGGTAGCCGACCGCAGGCAGCAGATAACCGCCGAACGCGACGGCGCACAGGACGAGCAGCAACGCGGCTGTGCCAACGGCAATTGCCTTCGGCCTGTGCAGCCAGGCTTGCGCTCCGCCGACGAGCAGCACGGTAAAGGCCGGTAGCGCCGGAAACAGGAAGCGGCCCATCGCCCCGGCAGGTTGAATCAGCATGTAGTAGAAGACGACGGCGGTAAATATTCCGACTGTGGCGATCAACAGGAATGCGTTTGCAAAAGTCAGACCGGAACGACGCGGCCATACGTACCCTGCCAACGCCAGCAAGCAGACGGTCCCTATCCCGGTGTACATCGGCGATGGCAGCGGAATCTGCCCGTAGCCGAAGCGCGCCCACAGGCTGGCCCAGAGATACGGCAAGCCTTGTTGGATGGCCCACCAGTTGCCCTCTGCCGGACGGCCATACCACAGTTCGTTGAGTTTGTTCATGCCGGTCAAGTCACCGTAGAGCAGCCAGTTGCGCGCGAACCACCAGCCGGCCAGGGCCGCCGCGATGCCGAACACGACGGCCATACCAAGCAGCCAGCGGGTCAGGCGCGAGAACAACGATCCCGGCGTCCGCCACGCCTCCCACGCCAGCGTCAGCGCGATGAGCGCGCCGGCGGCGACCAGGTGGAATTTTGCCAGCAGCGCGCAGCCGTAGGCCACGCCCAGGCCAATCCAGCCGCGAGGGGAGGCTCCGGTCTGAAGGATGCCCAAGCAGTCAAACAGCACCCACGTCCCGCACGCCGCGGCGAGAATGTCATTGGTGATAGCCGCACTCGTGTAGATAAATTGCGGGTTGAAGGCCACCAGGGCGGCAGACGCCAGGGCCAGCGAGGGATGTTCCGGCCAGACGCGCCGCCCCACCCCGTAGGTCAGCGTCACGGTCAACGCGCCCAGCCAGACGTTGACCCAGCGCGGGATCAAGACGGCCAAAAAACCATCGGGAAAGGGGAAACGCTCGGACGGGCTATGCCAGTATTGCAATTTGTTATCTACGCCCACCTCCCAGTTGCGATAACCCCAGAAGGAGTTGGTGGGATGCTCGTAGGCGGCGGTATGGGGGGAAGGCGTCCACGCACTGCACAGCGCGCTCAGGAAGTAATACAGGGGGGGATGGTGGCTTTGGGAACGCACGTCTTCTTGCCCCTGCACCGGCAGGACGTGCTCCACCACGAGTTTACGGATGTAGCGATAGTGGCGGATTTCGTCGGGGGCCTCAAAGAGAGGGTTGATCAGGCTGACGGCGCCGGCGAGGAGCACGAAAGCGATTAGGAGCGCCGCGAACGGCGCTGATTTGAAGCCCTGTCGTAGTTGCATTATGGCCGGCCTCATCCAACAAGCGCTACAGGCATTACACGAAGCTGATGTACCGTGGCGGAATATAGCCACCACTGCACATCAGCTTCAAATTGTAAGAGTGGCGTCAGCTCACGGTTGTGCTTCGGGACATAAGGGATCGTATTTGAAGTAATCAAACCACAGTTCAACCGGTGTGACTTCAAAAGACCCCCCGATCAACCCGACATTGGCGCGGGGCATATCAGGAATATTGGCAATACCCAAATACTCGCCATCCACATAAATTTTCACGTTGGTGCCAAGGACTACCGCTTTGAGGGTGTTGTACTCGGTCGCCTCGATCAGATTACCCAGGTCATCCTTGGACCACGGCAGGATAGGGATTTCGACGTTAATTTCTTGCCCGGTTAATGGTTGCCGGTTCCCCGGATAGTTGTAGTTGTGCAAGCGCAACACGGCGAAACTATGGTTAGCATTCACTTGAAACGTATACAACTCCGTCATATCAGCATTGGCCCCGAAAACGAGGCCCCAATGCGCCCACCAGGGGCTATACTCTCCTGAAGAATTGGCAAATTTGCCCCGCGCTTCGACACAGTAGCGATTCGACAGTGGGTAGAGCGCGTCCGGCATCGGCGCCTTTTCAGCCGGCCAGACAAACCAGGTGTCTACCTCTCCGCCGCCATGACATGTCAGGGGAATATAGAAACGGTAATTGCCGAGGTAATAACTGATGTCGGCCACTTCTTCCCAAACCGCGTAACCATCCCGATTGTTAAGACGCATAGCAACGCCTACATTCCAGCCGCTTTCTGGATCGTCAAAATCATCGGTGTAGTTTAGTATCGGTGTGGGGGTAGGCGTGGGTGTGGGGGTAGGCGTGAACGTGGGCGTAGGGGGAAGATCGCGCCGAACCATGGGCATATAAATCGTTGAACCATAGTTGAACGCCAGCAGCAAGTCATCTACGAGCGACCCGGCAGCGACATTGGCGTCGGTACTGGTGAACCGTAGCCCCAGATAGACCGGCGAGCCGAGGTACGCGCGGGTATTCCACACCACTTCCTGCGCCACGGTGAAGGCGTCGGTCAGTTCAATCCCCTTAAACTGCACCCCATTCACCGAGAGTCCCACGAAGACGGCGTCCCCAGAGGCCAGCCGGTTGTCCAGCCAGAAGCGCACTTGCATATCCCAGGTATCTTGCGTTGGCGTGAAAGGGCCGGCCACAGCCCAGGTCCACATCTCGGATGGATAGGTTCCGGTGGGCCAGGATTGCGCGCTGCCCTGCGCGCCGCCGCCGACCGCCCAGAAACCACTATCCGCGATGACGAGTGTGCCCATAGGACGGGTGTAGGGGGTTACCCCCCACTGGTACTGTCCATGGTTGTTGTCAAGGATAGTCCAGGCGGGTGAAACGGTAGTGAAGGTGTCGCTGAAAACCGTGACCCAGGTCTCCGTCAATGGAGGATACGCCGTCTGAGCGTTCCCCAGCATAGAAAGCGCCCCCAAGGCGCCGACCACAAACAGCGCCACCAGCCCCCCTCTCCATCGTTTGCGCAAGGTCATCCTTATTGCTGCGATTCCGGGCAATTGGGTTCGTAACGGAAATAGTCAATGCGGATGTCAATGGGGGTCACTTCCCATGAGCCGCCAATCAGGCCGATGTGAGCGCGCGGCAAGTCGCCAGAGATGCCGACGGTCTGGATGTAACGACCATTCACATAGACCCGCACGTAACGACCGTTGACCACTGCCTTGAGATGATTGTATTGGTGACTGGAAATCCAGTCGTAATTGCCAGTCCAGGGGACCAACGCAGTTTCGACATTGACGTCCTCGCCGCCCAATGGTTGCCGATTGCCTGGATACTGGTAGTTGTGATGATGTAACACCGCTCTATCATGATTAACGTTGACTTGCAGCGAGTAAACTTCCGACAAGGTCGCGTTGGCGCCAAAAACGATGCCCCAATGCGCCCACCACGGGGAATACTCTTCCTCGCCCATGAAACGCCCCACGGCTTCGACGCAGTACTTTTGCGGTAGCGGGTAAAAGGATTCTGGCAATGGGGCCGTTTCCACCGGCCAGACAAACCACGTGTCCACGTTACCGCCGCCGCCATGCCACGTCAGGGGAATAAAAAAACGATAATGATTGTCTAAATAGCTCAATGTGGTAACTTCTTCCCAACGTTTGTGATCACCCCACTCGTTGTAACGCATGACTGCCCCCACATTCCACCCACTCTGGGGATCGTCAAACTGGTCCAGATAAACTGCTGGCAATGTGGGGGAAGGCGTGACGGTGGGCGAAGGAGTAAGCGTAGGCGAGGGCGTTACCGTAGGATCTTTCCGCATAAGGGGCAAATAGATCGTCGAGCCGTAGTTAAATGCCAGTCGCAAATTGTCTATTAGCGGCCCGGTCGCAATGTTGTCGTCGCTGCTGGTGAAACGCAGGCCCAGATACACCGGAGAGCCGGCATAGTCACGGGTAGTCCACACCACTTCTTGCGCCAGTGCGAACGTCTCGGTCAGTTCGATCCCTGTAGTAAAATTCACGCCGTCTAGTGATAATCCTACAAAGACCGTGTCGCCCGAGGCCAGCCGGTTGTCGAGCCAGAAGCGCACTTGTATGTCCCAAACTTTTTGCGTCGGGGTGAACGGCCCAATGACGGCCAGAGTTGATAGTTGGGATGGGTAGGTTCCTGTAGGCCAGGACTGCGCGCTGCCGAGCGCGCCGCCGCCCGCCGCCCAAAGTCCCGTATCAGAAACGACCAACGTGCCCAGGGTGCGGGTGTACGCAGTAGCACCCCAACGGTATTGCCCTTCCACATTGTCACTGATAGTCCAATTGGGTGAAATCGTGGTAAAAGTATCCGTGAATACCGTGACCCAGGTGTCTGACTGCGCCAGGTAAGTCGGCTTTGCCCCACCCCAAACCGGAACCCAGGCCAATAGGCCAATGACCAATATCAAAATTACCAGTCCTAATAATTTTTTACGATTGCTGATCATAGTCTGATTATCCCTCATCATTTTAGCGGTGGATTAAAAACAAGTGTTGTGCGGGCAGAGGACTG
>DAOUGD010000160.1:0-19030 GCA_034429475.1 Anaerolineae bacterium | reverse complement strand
GCTACTGCCCGCAGCCACAAAACATTCTCAAAAAGATTTTGGGGTGGGGCTATATTGACTTGTTGCTAATCTGTGTTAAGGTGGAGGGTACACAAACAAACACTTTTATAACGCAATCGCCGAATGAATAGGGGGGCGCTCAGCCCAACATCCTACAACGGGGGAACCAAGCGTGGGGCGAATCTGGCAACAGTAGGGCCAAACTTCTTCGGCCCAAGCCCGGCAGCTAACCTCGTAGGCGCGATGAAGAAGGACACCTGAGTTGGGGAGGGTGTCCTTTTGTGTTCTCTGAGGGTGGGTAATGGGTAATAGAGAAATGAGTAATGAGTAGAGAGAAGTATTACTCATTACCCATTACTCATTTCTCATTACTCATTTCCTATTGATATAAGTGAGGTTGGATGAGTTTCGGTCGTTTCTGGGCTGCTCTTCGTTATCGTTTGGTGGAGACGCCGTGGGCGCGGTCGTTGCGGGCGGGGCTGAGGGCGCCGGCGGTGCATAACCAGGTGGAGCGCAACATCTGGTATTTGTACGTCGAGGTGCTGTGGGCGGCTATTTTGAGCGCGGCGGCGGCCTTCAACGCGACGTTTGCCGTGCGGCTGGGCGCGTCCAATCAGATGATCGGCTGGCTGTCCTCCGTTCCGGCGCTGCTGGCGGTCTTCCTTTATATTCCGGCGGCGCGGTTTTTGGAGCGCCGGGCCAGACGCACGCCGTGGATTTGGGGCAGTCTGTTCCTGGCGCGGGTGGGCTACGGGCTGATCGTGATGCTGCCCTGGGTCATCCCGGCGCAGTACCAGGGGGCGGCGCTCGTCTGGCTGCTGATTGCGATCAGCGTCCCCAGCACGTTCTTCGCTACCGGCTTCAATCCGCTGCTGGCCGACGTCATCCCGGAGCGCGACCGGGCGCGGGTATTCGCCAACCGCAACATCATCAACGGGATGGTGGTGGCGACGTTGACGTTTCTGGCCGGGCGCTGGCTGGATACTGCGGCGCAGATTGATTGGGCGACGTTCCCCCGCAATTTCCAGATTCTTTATGTGATCGGCTTCCTCGGCGCGGCGACGAGTTCGTGGTATCTGCTCAAGATCAAGGTGCCCGACAGCAAAGTGATTGCGCCGGAACCTCAGGAGCACGGCGCCCGCCCGAAACCGGCGCAGATCATCGCCAACGCGCGCCGCTTTGTGGCGGAGAACCGGGGCTTTGTGCGCATCACAGCGAATACCCTCGCGTTCGGCTTTGGGGATTGGCTCCTCGCGCCGGTGTACACCATCTTCTTCCTGCGGCACCTGGGGGCCAGCGACGGCTGGGTGGGCCTGAACAGCACGCTCGCCAACGTTGGCGTGATCGTCGGCTACACGTTGTGGCGCAAGTGGATTGAGCAACTCGGCCACAACCGCACCCTGCTCATCACCATCCCGCTTTCGGCCTGTTACCCGTTTCTGGTGAGCCTCTTTCCGAATTTAACACTCATCCTGATCTGGGGCATCTTCATCAACCTGATCAACCCTGGCGTCAACTTGAGCCACTTCAACATCCTGCTCAAACTTTGCCCGGACGAGCGCCGCGCCTCCTACATCGCCACCTATTCCGCCATCATGAACGCCGGCGCCTTCATCGGCCCGCTGATCGGCGTGGCGCTGGCGGATCGGCTGGACATCCGTTGGGTGCTCGTCATCGGCGGCTGTTTCCGCTTGTTGGGGGCGGGACTGTTTCACCTCTTCAAGGTGCAAATCAAAGAAGCGGCAAGCGCGGAAGCGAATTCCTGATCCTATCATATCGTAAATCCTGTTATTTTGGATCGAAGTTCAAAAATGATTTTCTCAACGGATTCAACGGAATCTAACGGATTTTTTTTCGTTGCATCCGTTCAATCCGTTGAGACCATTTTCGGAGGTGAATGACTATGCAGAAAGAGTATTGTGTGCGCGCTTTGCATTGTGATTACAAGGCGGATGACGAGACGATCTATGCTGTGTTGAAGCAGGCGACCGCGCCGTTGACGCGGGCCTGGGAGAAGTTGCGGGCGGCCAAGACGATTGCGATCAAGTTCAACCAGGACTACGCGCCCTCCCGCACGCCGTACTTCGAGGGCATCCGCCAGCAGTTGGTGAGCGACGGCGTCGCGCGCGCCGTCATCCGCCTGCTGCGCGAGCAGACCTCGGCGGAGCTGTTCTTCACCGACACGTCGGTTTTCCACCGCGAAGGCGATCCCAACCCGACGGACGCCACCCAACTGGCGGCGATCATGCGTGATTTCGGCGTGGCCTACGACAACGCCGATCGCCCGCCGTTTGTGGTGCGCCCGGTGCCCGGCGGCGGGCAGATGTTCCGCCAGTACGCCCTGCCGGGCCGCGTGATGGAGGCTGACGCAGTAGTGGACGTGCAGCGGATGAAGAACCACGCCTTCATGGGCCTCACGCTCACGCTCAAGAACCTCTTCGGCCTGCTGCCGATGCGCGAGCCGGGCGGGCGCGCGCGCCAATACTTCCACCACCTGGTGCGGATGCCCTACATGCTGGCGGACATCGGGCGCATTTTCAACCCCGCGCTTAATATCATTGACGCGCTCATCGGGCAGACGGGCGGCGAGTGGAGCGCGACGGGGCAGGAAGCGCCGCGCGTCGTCAACGCCCTCATCGCCGGCGACCACCCGGTGGCGACGGACGCGGTCGGTACTTACCTGATGGGCCACGACCCGCAGAGCGACTGGCTCACCGAGCCGTTCCACCGCGACCGCAACGCGCTGTTGGTCGCGGCGGAGGGCGGCTTCGGCACGGTCAACCTCGATGAGATTGACTGGACGTCCGAAGTCGCGCCGCAGCCCGCCGGGACCTTCTTTGCCGCGATCACCGATCCGCTGGAGCGGGTCATCTCCTGGCGGCGCACCACCTGCGAGCAGGCGCTCTACTACCGCGACCACCGGCGCGACTTCCTGGACAAGTACGCCGGCGAGTACATCCTGCTGCAAGAGAACGAGGTCAAGTGGCACAACGAGAGCAGCTACTTCCGGGGCAGCCGCCGCGACCTTGCCGGCGCCCACCCGGAGCAGGCGATGTGGCTCAAGTACGTGGACCCGGAGGAAGCGGAGGGGGAGCACTACGAGGTATACGAGAAAACACTGGCGGATTTGCAAGCCAGGGGATTGTAAGCCTTCATCAAGAAGCCGGGTTTGGTCAAAACCCGGCTTCTTGATTATAATATCTTTGAACAGGAGGGATGCTATGGAAACGTTGGTATGTAAGCAAGTGTATATCGAACCCCGGCAGGATGAATTGCTCAAGCAGTGGACCGCGAAGACGGGAATGAGCGAGGCCGACATCATCCGCCAGGCGCTTGATCAATGGCTGGAAGATGAAGAGGCGCGACATCGGCGGGCGTTGGTGGCATGGAAGGAAGCGCGGGCGTTTATTGAAGCCCGCGCTGCTCAAGGGCCGGTTCCCGGCAAACGCACCTGGACACGCGACGAATTATACGAGGAGCGGATGAATCGCTATGGCCGACATTCTGGTTGATACTAACGTACTTGTCTACGCCCATGACCTCACTGAGCCGGTGAAACGACAGCAAGCCTTAGATGTGCTGGATCGGTTGGTGGCTGCGAATGTCGGTTTTTTGAGCACGCAGGTGTTGGCCGAATTTTACAATACTGTGACTCGCAAATTGAAACCGCCTTTGGAAATTGCTGAGGCTACAGATCAGATGCAGCGTTTTATTCAGGTCTGGACGGTCTTGCTGGTGACGCCGCAAGTTATTTTGGAAGCAGTGCGGGGTGTGCAGGCGTACACATTGAGCTTTTGGGATGCGCTGATTTGGGCTGTGGCGCGCTTGAATGGCATCGGCGTTGTCTTCAGTGAAGATTTCAACGACGGTGCGACGATTGAGGACGTTCGTTTTGTCAATCCTTTCGCGCCAGACTTTGACGCGAAGCAGTGGGGATTGTGATGTTTTTCCGTTTAATCCGTTCAATCCGTTGAGGCTATCTTCGAGGGAGCACATAATGAAAAACTTAGATCAGCCGATTCATTTGGGTAATTGTCCTTATGCCGCTTCCGGCGGCGCAGTGACGGGCGAATACGTCACCCTGGGCGATGAGCCGTACTACTGCATCCACAACTACGACCAGATGCCGCCCTTCTTTATGACCCTGGTGAGCAGCACCGACCACTGGCTGTTCATTGCCAGCACCAGCGGGCTGACGGCGGGGCGGCAGGACACGCAATCGGCGCTGTTCCCTTACACCACCGACGACAAGGTGACGGAGAATGCGGAAAACACGGGCAATCTGGCCGTGGCGTTGGTCACGCGGGGCGACCGCACGGCGTTGTGGCGCCCCTTTTCGCCGCAGTACGCTGGACTGTACCGTCTCACCCGCAATCTCTACAAGAACGTCTGCGGAAACAAGCTGCTCTTCGAGGAGATCAACCACGACCTGGACCTGACCTATCGCTATGCGTGGCGCACCGGCGACCGGTTCGGCTTCATCAAAACGACGTGGCTGAAAAATATCGCCGGGGAGGCGTGCGCCGTGCGGGTGTTGGACGGCCTGCAAAACCTGCTCCCCTATGGCGCGACGACGGCGTTGCAGGACGCCTTCAGCAACCTGCTCAACGCCTACAAGCGCAACGAGTTGGACCCCGAAACCGGCCTGGGACTGTTCAGCCTCAGCTCCACGCAGACCGACCTGGCCGAACCGAGCGAGTCGCTGATGGCGACGACGGTGTGGCAGGTGGGGCTGGATGCTGTGACGCATCTGCTCTCCACGCGGCAAGTCGCGGCGTTGGCGCAGGGCGGGGCGGTCACGCCGGAAACCGACGTGCGGGGCGTGCGCGGCGCCTACCTCGTCTGCGCCGACTTCGATCTGGCCCCCGCCGCCGGGCGCGAGTGGAGCCTCGTCGCCGACGTGAACCAGGACAGCCGCCGCATCGTTGCGCTGCGGACTATGCTCAAGACGCAGACGGCGGACGACCTGCGGGCCGCGCTCCGGGCGGACATCACGCGCAGCACGGCGGAGCTGACGCGCATCGTGGCGCAGGCCGATGGCCTTCAACTCACCGCCGATACGGTTGGAACGACGCATCACTTCGCCAACGTGCTCTTCAACACGATGCGCGGCGGCATCTTTGCGGACAACTATCAGGTGGGCCGGGCGGATTTTGCCGACTTTTTGCGCGTCCGCAATCGCACGGCGCTGGACGCGCACGCGGACTTCATCGCCGCGTTGCCGGAGCAGTTGGACATTGGCGCTCTGCTGGCGCGCGCGGCGGCCGCTGGCGACGCGACGTTGGCCCGCCTGTGCTACGAGTACCTGCCGCTCACCTTCAGCCGCCGCCACGGCGACCCCAGCCGCCCGTGGAATAAATTCTCGATCAACGTCAAGAAGCCCGACGGCTCGCAAAAGCTCGATTATCAGGGCAACTGGCGCGACATCTTCCAGAACTGGGAGCCGCTGGCCTACGCCTACCCTGAATTTGTCGAAGGGATGATCGCCCGCTTCCTCAACGCCACCACCGCCGACGGCTACAATCCCTACCGGGTGATGCGCGACGGTATCGAGTGGGAAAGCCCCAATCCCCACGACCCCTGGGCCAACATCGGCTACTGGAGCGACCACCAGATCATCTACCTGCAAAAGCTATTGGAAATTTCGGCCCGCGTCCATCCCGGCGCGCTGGCCGCGTGGCTCAACCGCCGCATCTTCAGCTACGCCAACGTCCCCTATCGCATCAAGCCCTACGCCGACCTGCTGAGCGACCCTTACGCCAGCATCGTGTTTGATGGGGAGGCGGAGGCGCAGGTCGAAACGCGCGTGGCGGCGGTCGGGACGGATGGCAAACTCGTGTGGGACGCCGCCGGCCAGGTCTTGCACGTCGGCATGGGCGAGAAGCTGTTGACCCTGCTGCTCGCCAAACTCGTCAACTTCGTGCCGGAGGGCGGCATCTGGATGAATACGCAGCGCCCCGAATGGAACGACGCCAACAACGCGCTCGTGGGCCGGGGTCTCTCGGTGGTGACGACGGCCTACCTGCGGCGCTTCGTCGCCTTCTTCCGAGCTTTGGTCGCCGAGGCTGGCGCGCCGTTGGAGGTGACGCAGGAAGTCGCGGGCCTGTTCGCGGCGGTGGGGGATGTGCTAAAGACGTATCAGGAGTTGCTGTCTGACGAGCACATCGAAGACATGATGCGCGAGTTCGCGCAGGTGGTGGATGTCCACGTGGCCGCAGCCTTTGCGCGTCGGGCCCCATTCAAAGACTGGCAGCGGCGGGGGATGATGGACGCGCTCGGTCATGCCGGCAGCGACTATCGCTGGAATTACTACCGCAACGGCCTTTCGGGGACGGTTGTCCCGCTGGAATTGGATACCGTGCTGGCGTTCCTCGACCTGGCGCAGCAGTTCATCGAGCACACATTGCGCGCCAACGAGCGCGACGACCATCTGTATCACGCCTACAACATCCTCTCCCTGGATACCGCTATGGCGTACGTGGCGCATCTGTATGAGATGCTGGAAGGGCAGGTGGCCGTGCTGTCCTCCGGCCTCCTGTCCGGCGAACAGTCCCTCGTGCTGCTCCACAGTTTGCGCAACAGCGCGCTCTATCGCGCCGACCAACACAGCTACATCCTCTATCCCGACCGCGACCTGCCGGGGATGTTGCGCAAGAACCTCGTCCCGGCGGCGTGGGTGCAGGACTCCGCGCTCGTCGCCGCGCTGACGGCGGCGGACGATCTCACACTGCTGGTGCGGGACGAGGTGGGCGATTATCACTTCAACGGACGGTTCCACAACGCGCGGGACGTGCGGGCGGCGTTGGACGCGCTCAAGGCGCAGCCGCAATTCGCGCCGCTGGTGGAGGCGGAAGGCGCGCGAGTGTTGGACTGGTTCGAGCAGGTGTTCAATCACAGCGCGTTCACGGGGCGCTCCGGGACGTTCTTCGCCTACGAGGGCCTGGGGAGCATCTACTGGCACATGGTCTCCAAGCTGCTGCTGGCTGTCCAGGAGACGTACTTCCGCGCGGCGCAGGCCGGCGAGTCGGAGGCGCCCTTGCGCGCGCTGGCCGACGTGTACTACGACGTCCGCCAGGGCCTCGGCTTTAACAAGTCGCCGGACGTCTATGGCGCGTTCCCCACCGATCCGTACTCGCACACGCCCGCCGGGCAGGGCGCCAAGCAACCCGGCATGACGGGGATGGTCAAGGAGGAAATCCTGACCCGCTGGGGCGAGCTGGGGGTGAGCGTGGCGGCGGGGAGGCTGGTCTTCAACGCGGCGCTGCTTCGGCAGAGTGAGTTCTTGACGCCGGCGACGGCCTTTGAATATGTGGATGTGTCCGGCGCGACGCTCACGCTGGCGCTGCCCGCCGGCGCGCTGGCCTACACCTTCTGCCAGGTTCCCATCGTCTACGTGGCGGATGGGACGGCGCGGCTGGACGTCCACTTTGCCGACGGCCATATCCAGCCGGTCGCCGGGCTGGCGCTGGACGCGGAGATCAGCGGGCACATCTTCCGGCGCGATGGCGCGGTCGTGCGGCTGACGGTGCATTGGTAACCTCTGGGGGGCGGGATGGAAGAAGAGGGCCATGCAACGCGGGCGCAGCTTTTGAATGAGGTGACACAGTTGCGGCAGCGGGTGGCTGCGCTGGAAGCCGCGCGGGTGGAGGGGGAGCGCGCGGAAACGGCGCTGTGGCAATCGGGCGAGGTGCTGTCCACCCTCTACCAGGCCGGCCAACAGATCGGCCAGAGCCTGGATACCGCCGTCGTTTTTCAGTGTTTTTACGAGTGGGTGTCGCGGCTGATGGCGTTTCACAGCCTGTTTGTGTCGTCTTTTAATGCGGAAGAGCAGTTGATCCGCTGCGTTTACGCCATCATTGAAGGCCAACTCATCGATCCCGGCACGCTGCCGCCCTTGCCGTTGGAGCCGGAAGGTCGTGGCACGCAAAGTCGGGTCATCCGCACCGGGCAATCCCTGTGCTTGAACGATTACCAGGCTTATATGCAGCAGTCCGTTTCCGCCTATCAAGTGGACCCACAGGGCATCCTGTACCAGCGCGATGCGGTGCCGGAGGATGGCGAAGTCACCCGTTCCGCGTTGTTGGTGCCCATGTTTCTCTCCGGGCAAGTGGTGGGCGTAATTCAAGTGATGAGTCATCGGCGCGCGGCTTTTACCGAAGACAATTTGCGCGTGCTCGAATCCCTGGCCAGTCAGGTGGCGGTGGCGTTCAATAACGCCTATTTGTACCAACAGGCGCAGGCTGAGCTGGCCGAGCGCCGGCGGGTTGAAGCGGCGCTGCGGGAGAGCGAGAACAAATTCCGGTCTATTACCGAAAATGCGGCGGATTTTATCTTCATCAAGGATCAGACCCGGCGGTATACCTTCGTCAATCCGGCGATGCGCCGGCTTTTCGGAGCGGCGGCGGACTCTGTTCTGGGGAAGACCCCCGAAGAGCTTTTTGGCCCTGACCAGAGCCGCGTGGTTAGCGCGCTGGACGACCGGACGTTTGCCGGCGAGACGGTGAATGAAATCCGTGGGTTGCATATTAGCGGTGTGCAATACTTCTTTAATACCATCCAGACGCCGCTGGTGACAGAGAACGGCGCGGTGACTGCCATTATGGGGATCGTTCGGGATGTCACTGAGCGCAAGAAAGCTGAGGAAGAGCTGGCGATTTTTAAGAAAGCGTTGGATTCTTCCTCGGATGCGATTGGGATGGCTACGCCTGACGGCAAGCATTATTATCAAAACCGGGCCTTCGACGAGATGTTCGGCGACATTGGGGACGATCCTCCTGCCACGCTTTATGTGGACGAAGCGGTGGGGCGCGAGGTTTTTCAGACCATTATGGCCGGGGACGAGTGGAGCGGTGAAGTGGCGATGGTCGGTAAGGATAAGGCGGTATTGGATATTCTGCTCCGCGCTTACGTCGTGAAGGAAAATGGGCAAGTCGTGGCGCTTGTGGGGGCGCATACGGACATCACTGCGCGCAAGCGGGCCAAAGAGATGCGCCTTCGGCTGGCGGCCCAGGTGCGCGAGCAGGCCCAGCAAATGGAGCAGATTCTCGCTACTGTGCCGGCCGGCGTTTTGTTGCTCAATGCTGAGGGGCGGGTGTTGCAGGCTAATCCGATGGCGGCGCAGTACTTGTCATTGTTAGGCGGGGTTGCCGTGGGCGACATGCTGATGCATCTGGGCCACCTTTCCCTCCGTGAGTTGCTTATTGCGCCATCCACGTCAGGGCTGTGGCGTGAAGTCAAGGCGGCCTCGGCCACGTTCGAGGTTGTCGCCCGCCCGGTGGAGAGTGATACGGAACCGGAGCATTGGGTCTTGGTGCTCAAGGACGTGACCCGTGAGCGGGAAATTCAGGCGCAACTCCAACAGCAGGAGCGGTTGGCGGTGGTGGGCCAACTGGCCGCGGGCATTGCCCACGACTTCAACAACATCATGGCGTCCATCGTTCTCTATGCTCAAATGGCGGTGCGCTCGCAGACGCTGCCGGAGTGTGAGCGTGGGCGCATGGAAATTATCGTTCAACAGGCCTGGCACGCTACCCGTTTGATTCAGCAGATTCTTGATTTCAGCCGGCGCGCCGTCTTGGAGCGCAAGCCACTCGACCTGCTGCCGTTGCTGAAAGAGCAGGTCAAGCTGTTGCAGCGGACATTGCCGGAACATATCCGCATTGAACTGGTGAGCGCGCCAGGCGCATACATCATCCACACCGACCCCACGCGCATCCAGCAGATGCTCACCAACCTCGCCGTCAACGCGCGGGACGCGATGCCCGGCGGCGGAACCTTGCGTATCGAACTGGCGCGCGTCACTATCGCATCGGGGCAAGCGTCGCCCCTGCCGGAAATGCTACTGTCTCAGGTCCAGGAGACGGGCGCCGCCGAATGGATTCGGCTGACGGTGGCGGATACTGGCACCGGGATGACGCCGGAGGTGCGGGCGCATCTTTTCGAGCCGTTCTTTACGACCAAAGAGCCGGGGCAGGGCACCGGCCTGGGGCTGGCGCAAGTGTATGGCATTGTGGGGGTCCACGGCGGCTACATTGATGTCGAGACAGAGGTAGGCGCAGGCACGGCCTTTAGCATCTACCTGCCCGCGCTGGAAGCGTCTCCGACGCAGACGCCCGCATCGCGGACTTCCGTTCCCCCGCAAGGACAGGGAGAGACCGTGTTGGTGGTGGAGGATGAAGCCACTTTGCGCATGGTGTTGGTTGAAATCCTGGAGATGCTCAATTATCGCGCCATCGGGGCCGCGAACGGCCGTGAGGCGTTAGCGTTGATGGAAGCCCAAGATTCGGAAATTGCGTTGGTGTTGAGTGATGTTGTGATGCCGGAGATGGGCGGCGCGGCGTTGTTTCACGCCCTGCGCGCGCGGGGATTTTCAACGCCGGTCATCTTGCTCACCGGCCATCCGATGAACAAAGAGATGGAATCGCTGCACGCCCAGGGATTGGCTGCCTGGTTGCTCAAGCCGCCGGATATTGAACAATTGGCGCAGGCAGTGGCGCACGCACTACATCAATGAGTCTCTATAGCGATGAGAGGCGGAGCTAGACCGTATGACGCATATCCAAACTGAGGCGGAACAACTTTTACGGCAGGGTATCGCGGCGGCGCGCGCCGGCGACCGGAGTGCAGCGCGCCAGCATTTGGTGAAACTGTTGCAGGTTGCGCCGGACAACGTCCCGGCCTGGCTATGGTTGAGCGCGGTCGTCGAGAAACCGGAAGAGCGCGAATCCTGCCTGCGGAAAGCGCTGGCGCTCGATCCTGACAATGCCGCTGCCCGCCGGGGACTGGCCGGAGTGCAGGCGCAGGAGACGGCAGCATTGTTGCGCGCGGGGCAGGAAGCCGCTGCTGCCGGAGAGTCTGCGCGGGCGCAGGAGTTGTTGTTACAGGTGGTTGCGCGCGACGAGGGAAATCTGACGGCCTGGGAGATACTTAGCCGAATTATGGCTGATCCGGTGGACCGGGAAGTCGCTCTGGAGAACTTATTGACGTTGGATCCGGAGAACATCGAAGCCCGTCGCAAACTGGCAATTCTGCGCCAAACCCGCGAAGCTGCCGAGGAGAATGTGTGGGGGACGGTGGCCGAGGACGAGGCGAGGCCCCGTGAATCGCCCACCTTGGCGTCTGCCGTGTTGGGCGATGAGTTCGTGGCGCGTTATACCACTGTCATCCCGGAACCGGAACCTGAACCAGAGCACCCGGCGCTGGCGCTGTGGGCCAGATATGACGACGAAACGTTATGTCCCTATTGTGCCACACACACTGAGTTTGACGATCGCCGCTGCGGCGCCTGCGGCAACCCATTATGGCTCAAGCTCCGACGCCGTGAGCAGCCTTCCCTCTGGTTCTGGGTGCTCCTCGCGCTGCAAGCATTCAGCACCGCTTTCACCCTGGCCTTGCCCCTGGCAATTCTGGCGTTGCTGAGTTTTCCTTTGGAAGCAACGTTTTCGCAAGTATTTTCGGCGTATCTGGGAAATGATGCGGCCCTGCCGCCGGAAGTATTGCAGGCCGCATTGGCTATGTTGCCGCGCCTGGTCTTCTTCCTGTCCTGGATGCCCTTTGTGATTTCGTTAACCATGCTGGTGGTGTTATACTTGCGTTGGCCGCCGGTTTACTATTTGATGTTGGTCAGTTCCATTCTAGGATTGTTAGGCTCGCTGCTTGGCCTCCTCTTTAATCTTTCCCAGGGTGGGTTAGCCATAGCCTCAGGGGTTATCGGCGCCTTTGTGTCCCTGGTGGAACTTCTGATTGTGCTGCAACTTGAAGATGATTTCACTTATGATCGGAAGCGCATTTTGTTCCAGGTAGATACCAGCATTAAAAATGGGGTAGGGTTTCTGCTGCAAGGCCGGCGTTATGCGGCGCGTCACTTGTGGGCGTTGGCCGCCCTGCATTTCCGCCGCGCGGCTGCCATGCTTCCTTATCAGATTGATGGGCATGTAGCGTTGGCGCTAGCTTGCATCCATCTGAAGGAGTATGAACTGGCGCGTTACGCCTTGGAGGAAGTGCGCCGCATTAATCCGCAGGCGCAACAACTCGCCGAATTGCTGGCATTGTTGGACCAAAAAGTGGCTGAAGCGAATTAGAGATGGGGGGAGACCCGTCTTTGATCTCGCATTTCTCTCATTCGAAAAAAAAGGGCAGTGGAAATTTCCACTGCCCTTGTGTGTTTATCGAAACAGCGTGGTTTACCCGAAGATGTGGAACGCCGCGATCACCGGCGCGAAGAGCGAAGAAACCAGCGACATCACCGTGATCAACGTGTTCAACGACGGCCCGGCGGTGTCTTTGAAGGGATCACCGACCGTGTCGCCCACGACACCGGCCTTGTGCGCCTCAGACCCCTTGCCGCCGAAGTTGCCGCTCTCGATGTACTTCTTGGCATTATCCCAGGTGCCGCCGGCGTTCGCCATCAACAGCGCGAACAGAATCCCGGTCACGATCGCGCCGCCGAGGAACGCGCCCAGCGACTCCGGCCCCATCAAAAAGCCCACGATCAACGGGAGCAACACGGCCAGGAACGCCGGGAGGATCAGCGCCTTCAACGCATCCTGCGAGGCCAATGACACGCACTTCACATAGTCCGGCTCCACCGTACCCTTCAGAATGCCCGGCTCCTCGCGGAACTGGCGGCGGATTTCCTCGATCATATCGAAGGCGTTGTGGGTTACGGACAGCATCGTCAGCGCGCTGAACAGCGGCGGCGTCATCGCGCCCAGGAACATACCGGCGATCACCATCGGATCGCGCAGGCTCAGCGTGATGTTGATGCCTTCGATTGCCATTTCCGAGGCGTAAGCGGCAAACAACGCCAGCACCGTCAACGCTGCCGCGCTGATGGCAAAGCCCTTGGTGATGGCCTTGGCGGTATTGCCCGCCGCGTCCATAATGTCGGCGACGCGCACGACTTCCTCGGACATCCCTGCCATCTCAGCGATACCACGGGCGTTGTCCACAATTGGCCCGTAGGCGTCCGAAGAGACGATCATCCCGCTGATCGCCAGCATCCCGACGGCGGCCAGCCCGACGCCATAGACGCCGGTGATCACGCTGGAGGCCTCCCCCACAAAGTAGGCAATCAACATAGCGACCACAATGCCGATAACCGTGGGGGCGATGCTGATCAACCCGTAGCTGAAGCCGGTGATAATATTGATCGCAGCGCCGGACCCGGAGACCTTGGCCGTCTCGACCACGGGCGGGCGGTCATCGCCGGTGAAGAAGTCGGACGTAAAGCCGATGATCACGCCGGTGATCAACCCGGCCAGCGTGGCCCACATCGCCGCCAGATCGAATCCACCCAGCACCATAGCGGCCACGACCATCACCGCGAAGATCACGCAGGTATACACCGTCCCGTTGTTGAGGGAGGTGCCGGGCTTGCCGCCTTCCTTCACCTGCACGAATTGCAGGCCGATGAGGGAGGCAAAACTGCCCAACATACACAGAATTAACGGCAGCACCGTGTATTTGGTCACTTCGTCCGTTGTTAAAGACAAGGTTGCGCCGAGCAGCATCGCGGCTACCGTGCTGGCGACGTAGCTGTCGAAAATATCCGCGCCCATTCCGGCGACATCGCCTACATTGTCACCCACATTGTCGGCAACCACGGCGGGGTTGCGGGGGTCATCTTCCGGGATACCGACTTCGACCTTGCCCACCAGGTCGGCAGCAATGTCGGCGGTCTTGGTGTAGATGCCGCCGCCGGCTTTCGCCAGCAGCGCCAGCGTCGAAGCGCCGAAGCTGAAGCCCAACACGATCTGCGGCGACCGCCAGATCAGGTAGACGATGGTCATCCCCAGGATCGCCAACCCGACCATCGCCAGCCCCATCACCGAGCCGGCCTTGAAGGCCACGTTAAAGGCGGGGTTAAGCCCCTTCTCCGAGGCCGTTGCGCTGCGGACGTTCGCTTCCACGGCAATCATCATCCCCATGTACCCGGCGATTGCGGAACAGGCGGCCCCTAAGACGAATGCCAGCGCCATCCACAGGCCATAGAGGAAGCCTTCTTTGATGCCGAAGACGATGAGGAGAATGATCGCCATACCGCCGGCGAGCATTCCCAGGGCGGAGTAGAGCTTCTTGAGGTACGACTCGGCGCCGTCCTTGATCCACTTCGCCACCTTCTTGGCACGTTCAGTACCGGGGTCTTGCTTCTTCACCCAGTTGAAAACGGCGAAAGCTACGCCTACTGAAATAATGCCTGCGACTAAATTGATGATAAGCCAAATGTCCATATTCTCCAAAACCTCCAAAAGTATAGTGAATTTTTCCCACATAAAGAGGCTCAAGTTTCCCCACCCAACCTGTGCCTTGCCCCTGTGTCCGCCTGGGGGCTTGGGCACAGGCTCGCCAAGAAAACTTTGAGCCTTCAGTGGTTAAGCTATAGAGTTGTCCGCATAACCTGGACAACGTTTGTAAGGCCTTCTCGCTTACATATTCGCCGAGCGCCACCAGCGATAATGCTTGGCGCGCAGTTCTTCCTGAGAAGGCAGCGGGAAGAATATCAACTTTTGTCCATTCCCCAAGAAAATCCCGCTCTTCAGCATACGATAGGGGAACGTCGCCGGGCTGATGCGATCCACCATTTTGGTGTTGACCGTCTTGGTACGCAGGTCAGCCAGACATTCTCGCAGGTGATCGAGATTGGCGTAGGGCAAGTCGCCAACACTGCCATATTCCGGGTTGTCAGCCAGTTCTCCCAGGCGCATCTCGGCAAAACAGATAGCAGGCAGCGTCAACAACGAGGCCGGGGTCTTGACGATCAGGTCGTAGAATTCCTGTGGCCCCAACGTGCTGACGATCAGGGGATGGATAGGGCAGATTTCTTGGTACAGGTGTAGCCCGCCGGTGTCTTGTGGGAGCGTATCGCTGGGCGGCAGCCCTAACACGCGCCCGTCCTGGGTGACGAGGTATAAGGCGCGGATGGCTTCCAGTGGAACGCGCTCCAGGACGCGGTAGATGGTGATGTAAATAGAGCGCTTCGGGTCGCCATTTTCATGAGGAACACAACGTCTGAAACCTTCTTCGATGGGCAGTTCGTCGTGACGAAAATTGGGGTCTACTTCACAAAAGATCGCTTGCCCGCGCGATTTCTTCTCCGTCCCCACGGCGTAGTAAGCGCCAAAATCTTCGGGGGACAACATGGAGACGATCAATGCTTCTGGAATCATTGAAAGATACAGATGCTTATCCATAGATGTACCCTCCTTATGGGTGTGGGTGACTCCTACTTGGGTTAGTAATGTTGTGTTAGGTAACTAACCATTCACAAAACATTATACCATGCTTTTGAAAAATTTGAAGTATGATTTAGCTTGAGGGCTGTATCCATCTTGGCATCTGTTAGAATACGGCTATAATGCCCTGCGATGAGACCTCGCCTTGAGCCACTATTGGGGTTGCTATTGGGGGTGGCGGCTGTTTCTACAGCCTCCACTTTCATTCGTCTGGCGCAGGGAGACGTTCCGTCGCTGGCGGTGGCGGCGTGGCGCTTGATGTTGGCCTCCCTTATGTTGGCCCCGGTCTCGCTAGGACGTTGTCGCGTGGAGTGGGCGCCTTTGACGCGCCGCGAGTGGGGTTGGTTGGCGATTTCCGGCGTTTTCCTGGCGATCCACTTCTACACCTGGATTGAGTCGCTGGCCCTGACCTCGGTGGCGGCCTCGGTGGTGCTCGTCTCACTCACACCGCTGTTTGTGGCCGTTGTTTCGCGCGTTTTCCTCAAGGAGACGCTGACGCGCCGGACCGTGGGCGGGATTGCATTAGCCATTGTCGGGTCGGCCTGTATTGCCCTGGGCGACAGGCACGCCAGCGTTCATCGGCTGGCTGGCGATGGCCTGGCGCTCGTAGGCGCGGCGGCGATTGCCGGCCACATGCTCATCGGGCGGCGACTGCGCGCGCGTCTGTCTTTACTCGGCTACATCTTCCCAGTGTACGGTGTAGCCGCCGTTGTCTTGATGCTATGCGCTCTGGCGACCGGGACGCCGCTGACCGGGTATCCCTCGCCGGCCTGGCTGTGGCTGTTGCTGATCGCCTTGATCCCGCAAGTTATCGGCCATTCTTCGTTTAACTGGGCGCTGGGACATCTCCCGGCCGCCTACGTATCGTTGGCGACGCTGGCCGAACCGGTCGGTGCGACGCTGCTGGCGTGGCTGATTCTGCGCGAGGCGCCCACCTGGGCAGCGGTGGGGGGCGGCGCGCTTATTTTGATCGGACTGGGGCTTGCTAGTTGGCAGTCACGTACTGAGGAGTCGAAATGAACTTATTCCTGCTGTTTATCCTGGGCGCGATTTGGGGCACGTCTTTCATGTTCATCAAAATCGTGGTTGGCGAGGTGCCGCCCTTCACACTGGTGGCCGGGCGATTGGGACTGGCCGCCGCCGCGATGTGGGCCTTTGTCCACCTGCGCGGCGGACGCTTCCCCCGCGAACGGCGCGTGTGGGCGGCCTATACCGTGACCGGCTTGCTCAACGGCGCGCTTCCCTTCGCGCTCATCTCCTGGGGCGAGCAGTACATCCCCAGTGGGTTGGCCGCCTTGCTGCAAGCCACCACCCCCATTTTCACCATGATTTTCGCGCACTTCCTCACCCACGATGACCGCATCACCCGCCCCAAGCTGTTGGGCGTCGCGTTGGGTTTCGTGGGTGTGGGGTTGCTCCTGTGGCCGGAGTTGCGCGCAGGACTCACTGCGTCGGTGTGGGGGATGCTGGCGATTGTCGGCTCATCCGTCAGCTACGCGCTGGCGACGATTTTCGCCCGCCATCGTCTGAGCGGACAGCCGCCCTTTGAATCTGCTGCCGGGCAATTCACCCTGGGCTTTGCGTACATCCTGCCCCTCAGTTTCCTGCTGGAACGCCCTTTGACTATCAGCCCATCCTGGCCGGTGATTGCCAGTTGGATCACCCTGGCTTTGCTCTGCACCGCCGTCGCCTATGGTATCTACTACACTCTGCTCCCCCGCACCAGCGCCACCTTCGTGACCTCCGTGACTTACCTTATCCCTATCAACGGCCTGATCCTTGGCGCCCTCATCCTGGGCGAACCCCTCAACCTGCTCATCGGCCTCAGCCTGGCGTTGGTGTTAGGCGGCGTGCTGCTGGTGAGAAAGAAGTGATGAGTAATGAGTAATGAGTAATGAGTTCACTCACTCATTTCCCATTACTCATTTCCCATTTCCCATTACTCATTTCCTATTTTTGGAGGTTCCATGACCCCTGACTTACTCAATCGTTTGCAAGGCGTCGCGGTGGGCGCGGCGGTGGGCGATGCGTTGGGGATGCCGTTGGAGTTCGGCCCGCCCCGCCCGGTACACGCGCGCGTCCGGGAGATGACGCCGGGCCGTATCCCTGCCGGCAGCTTCACCGACGACACGGAGATGGCGTTGGCCCTGGCGGAAAGCCTGCTGGCGCACCGTCCGCTCGATCCCGCCGACCTGTCGCAGCGGTTTGCGGCCTGGTTGCAGGCGAATCCGCCGGACGTGGGCATCCACACCGCGTCCGTGTTGCGGCGAGTAGCCCAGGGCGAACCGTGGGAGGCGGCGGCGAGCGCCGTGCAGTCAGCGCGCTCCGACTCGGCGGGCAACGGCTCGGTGATGCGCTGCTGGTCGGTCGCGCTGGCCTGGTGGGACGACCTGCCGCGCCTGATCGCTGACAGCGTGCTGCAAAGCCGGGTTACGCATCCCCACGCGGAGTGCAACGCGGGCAGCGCCTTCGTCAATGTGGCGATCTACTCTCTGCTGCGCGGCGCAGCGCCGGTGGCAGCGGTGGCGCAGGCGCTGGACGCTGTCGAGTTGCCCGCGCCGCTTCGCGTAGTTATTAAGGCCGCGCCAGAGAAATCTCCTTCTGATTTGCCCAATAGCGGTTGGGTGCGCCATACATTGGAGAGCGTCGTCTGGGGCTTGCTCACCACCGACAATTTTGAGGATGCGGTGGTCAACGTTGTTAATCTGGGCAGCGACGCGGACACGGCCGGCGCAGTTGTGGGCGCATTGGCGGGCGCGGCCTACGGGCTGAGCGGCATCCCCGCGCGCTGGGGCGACGCCTTGCAGGGCGAATATCCGCTGCGCAGCGGCCGGCGCTGGCGGATCGCCGATCTGGCGGCCTTGGCAGAGCAGTTGGCGGCCCGCTAGACAAATGGGACGCATTTCCCGTCGTCTACGCCGCTATGCTCTGGTGGGTGGGATCGGACTGGTGATCCTGACCGCCCTTTTCTTGACGGTGCGGGCCTACCAAGGGCGCTTGCCGTTTTTCAACCGGATGTCGCCCGGCGCTCTTCCCACCCCCCTACCGGTTCCCGAAACGCCCGCGCCGGCCGACTCGTTTGACTTTCCCCTGGCCCCGGCGCATTTTGGCGCGTATGTTCGCGGGGAATCGGGCGCGCTGCCGGTGGATACGCGCTTCGGCGTGCAAAATCCCGGCCTGGGGAGTGCGGGGAAGTGTTTTGTGGATCAAGCCGGCCAGCGGGTTCCCTTTGATCGCCTGTACCATGCCGGGGAAGATTGGTTTGCGTTGAACGCCAAGGGGCGCGTGGTGTGGGGGGACAGCGCCGGGGCCGAAGTGCGCGCGGTCGCCAACGGCGTAGTGGAGTCGGCGACGCTGATGGGCTACGATGGGTACGTGCTCATCGTGAAGCACACCCTGCCGGACACTGCCGCTGTCTGGTCGGTCTACTGGCATGTGGCGGATGTGCAAGTGGCGCAAGGACAGGCCGTGACGCGCGGCCAAACTCTGGCGCATATCCACAATCGCGGTTCAAACAGCCATCTGCATTGGGAGATACGCGCATTTGCTGACGGCAGCGCGTTGTTTCCGGCGGATTCGGCGGGGGGGCGGGGGACGTGCAATGGCTACATCACCGGCGTGGGGTATACGTGGGACGATGATCCGGCGCAGGCCGGCCCGACCGCCTGGGGGTATTTCAATCCCTCGGTCTTTGTGCGGGATAGACAATAAGAATCTATCCGAAAATTCGTTTTGGTCTACGATTTGCGCCTAAAGGCGCGGTTTGAAGGGTATTTTTTCGTGGGCGGGCGTAGCCC